>JASHVB010000739.1 GCA_030039695.1 Acetobacteraceae bacterium | reverse complement strand
GCGAACAGTTCCAGCCAACGGTCGAAATGGGGCGAGTCGATGGGCAGCGGCAGATGCGCCACCATTGGCTGGCCGTGATAACGGCCGCTCATCAGGGCCACCGACGACCAGAATGCACAGAGGCGGGCGATGTGATGGTCCCAGTCCTGCACCCTGCTTTCGAAAATCGGACCGATCAGCGGATCGAGGCGGGCGCGTGCGTAGAACGTGCGAACGAGGCGCTCGATCATGGCGTCGTCGATGCCCGTGCGGTCGACGATGTCGCGGACGATGAGGTTGCGATGGGGAGCCGGCATGGGTTGGTCAGCGCGCGCGTTTGATAGATATATGATACATACTTCTTCAGTGGTCAAGGACGTGTGCTGTCGATCTCGGCGCTGACCCGCGTCGCGATCGCCGCTTCGCGGCCGCACGCCGCGCGACAACAGCGGTGTTGCGTAGGCCGCCTCCTTGCGCCAGCGCATCGAAGCAATCGGGGGCGGGCCAGCACTGCGCTCGATGATACCCCCGCGGCCCAAGGTGGCAGATCTGGCGGAATCGCGCGCAAGACGCACCGGATCGGACTGCATCGCGCATGCCGTTGAACGTTCGCGCTGGTGCTCCGTCGGCCGCGGTGACCATGCGACCGCATCACACCGCGTCTCAGAAAAAAGTGCCTCGCCCACAGTGAGATCGTCGGTCTTGGCCCCGCACGACCGTGCTTTACCTCCCCTCGACCACGGGCTTGGTGTCAACGCAGTCGGTTGCGAGAACAGTATTCATCTGCGTGATCTGAACATCTCGACGAGCGCGCCGAACAGAGGCAACACGAGTGCGCTCTACTTTGACCGGAACAACGCCGCCAACATCACCGGGCTCGCTTTCTCGGCAGCTTATGACGTTACGAACGTTGCTCTTCGAAGTTCGGCAGGCTACGGAGCCACCGCGAATTACTTGGTCACCGGCATCCACGGCTCTTCAAATGTCAAATATCAATTTCAGTTGGCTCAGCGTTATCGGAGTACGTTCCAGCAGCCATACGATCGGCGACACCGGGCTCAGCCAATTGCTGTTCATGCTGTCGGGCGGCACGGTGATCGCGGGGTCCGCCGGATCGGGTGTTCCGCTGCTGAGCCTTCCGCCGTCTGGCGCCGAGGGCGGTCGGTGGTTCGACTGTGTCCGCGAGCTGCGGGGCTGATCGGTGCGGGGCGGCAAACGCAAGCATGCTGCAACCGCATGTGACGTAAGCTGGGCGTTGCACCCTGTGGGAGGTCGCCGGTGAAGCGGATCGGCCAAGCCATCACCGTGCCGTTGCGGCTGGTCTCGCGGCCGGTCGCGCTGGTGATCGTCGCGCTGTTGCTGGTTGGGGCGTGGGGCCTCGTGGTGCTGGGTCAGGTCGGCGCGGCGGGCCGCGACGCGCGCGGCAATCTGCTGCTGAGCGCGAACGCGCTTGGGGGCGCGGTCGATGCGCCGTTCGTCCCGTTTGCCGCGCGCATTCAAAGTATCCGTCCGGACGATTTCGCGCCGCGTGTGCGGGTCGAGGCGACCGGCCGCATGCTGCGCCTGCAGTCTATGCTGCCGGGCGACGGCGTCGCCTTCATGGTCGACGCGGCGGGCCGGCTGTTGGCCGCGTCGGCGCCGTTCACGGCGGCGGACAGCAGCGTCGCGGCGGCCGGCTGGTTCCGGGACGCCATCGCCGGCGGGGCGAATTCGCTGGCCATGCAACCGCTCGCGCAGCCCTGGCTTGGCATAACGGACGGCGTGGTGCTGTCGCACCTGGTGCGGGACGACAAGGGCGCGACCGTCGGGCTGGCCGGCGCGGTGCTGCCATCGGCCACGCTGCAGCGCCTGGTGGCCCGCAACTGGTTGCCGCCGGGCACGCGGATCGCGTGGCTCGGCAGCGCGGGACGCACCATCCTGGACTGGCCGGCGCAAGCGGGTTCGCCGGTGGCGTCCGGCTGGCTCAGTCAGCTGGTGCTTGGGCTGGCGCGGGAGCTGGGGGACGCGCCGGACTGGTCGGTGGCGGTGCCACTGCAGCACCTCGACGGCTCGATCGTCGCCCACACGGACGAGAACGATGTGCTGCGCGCGCAGCCGCTGCTGGACGACGGCGTGGTCGCGCTTGGCGCCTATCTGCTGGCGGTCTGGCTGATCTGCCTGGTGGTGGCGTGCTCGGTGCGGCGGGCTGGGCGGGCGATGGCGGCGGCGCCGGCCGGCCCGGGATTTGGCAGCGACTGGCAGTGCGAGCTGAACGGGGACGGCGCGATCACGGCGGTGCATGGCTTCGCGCCGCCCGGGCTGCGCGAGCGGACCGGCGCCAAGCTGGCCGCGGCGCTGGGCCTGGCGGACGATTCTGCGCTGGCCCGCCAGATTGAGGAGGCGCTGGTCGGCGGCTCCCGCCTGGAGGGTGTCGTGGTGCCGCTGAGCCATGACGAGACACTGGCGCGGTTCCATCGGCTGTCGATCGAACCGCGGGAGAACGGGGGTTTCCTGTGCGCCGGGCGGGACGTCACCCAGCAGTGCCGCGCCGAGGCGAATGCCGCCGCGGCGGCGCAGGCCTGCGCGGCGGCGGAGGCCACGGCCGCGGCGGGGGCGGCGGAACAAGAGCGGGTGCTGGCCTCGCTCGGGCACGACATCCGCACGCCGATGACGACGATCATGGGGATATGCGGGCTGTTGCTGGAGAGCGAGCTGGAGCATGAGCACCGCGGCTGGCTGGAACGCCTGCAGGCCAGTGGCCAGGCGCTGCTCGGCATGCTCAACGGGCTGCTGGAGCTGACGGCGAGCGAGGCGGACCGCGCCGCGACGCAACCGGAGCCGGTGGATGTGGCGGCGCTGGTGCTGGAAGTGGCGCAGGTGCTGGCGCCGCAGGCGCGCGACAAGGGGCTGGATCTGCGCGCGCGCTGCGACGATCAGTTGCGCGGCGAGTGGATGGTTGATCCGGCGCGGCTGCGCCAGGTGTTGTTCAACCTGATCAGCAACGCGGTGAAGTTCAC
>JASHVB010000738.1 GCA_030039695.1 Acetobacteraceae bacterium | reverse complement strand
CCCCGCGAGGAAGCTGCGCACGTGACTGGCGACGCGCTTGCCGTCGGCGAACACGCCGACCGCCGTCGCGGTGACGAACACGTCGAGTTTCCTGTGCAGCAATTGATAGGGAACGGAATAGAGATGCCGATCCACGTCAATGTGATAATCAATGTTGACGGTCGCTGTGACCCACCGGCCGATGGCGAAGGGCTCGGTCGGCAGCGGCTTCAGCGCCTTGCGTTCAATCTCTTCGAATAAAGAGCGTCGGCTGCCCTCGCGGGGCGGGCTGAACGGGCGATTGTTGACGAACTCCACCTGTTCCGCGATCGCCTGGTTCGCTTCGTCGAGCGAGAACAAGCGACGATTGCGCAGCGCCGCCAGCACCCAGCGCTCAACCTGATTGACCGAACCTTCGACCGAGGCCTTGTCGCGCGGGCGTCTGACCCGGGTCGGCACGATGGCGATGCCATAATGACGCGCCAGCTCGTGATAACTCCGGTTGATTCCAAATGTGGCTGGCCACATTTGTTCTCGAATGTGGTGTTCACAGTTATGTGGCGTTCGAGTGAAATCCCCGTCTCCCCCAACGGGAAGTCCTTTGCGAACGCCACATAATGAGGAAGCTAGAGGGTGCGTAGAAATTCCATCAATACAGGTTGATCGCGCCACCGCTTAGCGGGCTTCCTCCCGTCGGCAACCGCGCACAGAGCTAGTGCTTTGGTCTTCGTCTCCAGGTCGATCTCGGCGTAGATGTTGGTGGTGTTGAGCGAGACATGGCCGAGCCAGCCCCGAATCGTATTGATGTCCACCCCCGCACGCAGAAGGTGAGTCGCGCAGCTATGTCGAATCGAATGTGGACTGACGCGCTTTCCTGCCAGGGAAGGCAATTTGGCGCGGGCGGTCGATGCGTGGCGCTCCACCAAGGTGTGAATGCCGAAGCGGCTAATCGGATGGCCGAAACGATTCAGGAAGACGGGTTCATTCGGAGCGCGCTCAGCAATCAGGATCTGGAGTTCAGCAATGGTAGCCTTCCACAGTGGGCAAAGTCGCTGTTTTCCCCCTTTTCCAGTAATTCTAACGCTGGTGTCATGCAGGTTAACATCAGCGATACTCAACTGGGCCGCCTCTGTGGCTCGGGCTCCGACGTTGTAGAGAAACAGTAGAAGTGCATAGTCGCGCCGACCTTGCACCGTACGCCGATCTGGGGCAGCCAACAACGCATCCATCTCTGGTTTCTCTAGATAGGGAACGGCGGGCTTCGCCGACTTTTTGAATGGGATAGAGCGGATCTGCCCAGACCACTCAATGTACCTTGGGCTATGTTGGCCGACAAAGCCCGCAAGAGCCCGGATTGCGGCAAGCCGTTGATTGCGAGTCGCGACGCTACAGCCGCGCGATGCCTCGACATCGGCGAGAAAGCGGCGGACGAGGTCGGCCGAGACATCCTCCAGGTCGAGACAGTCTGGCGGCTTCCTCCGCTGCCGGGCGACGAATGGAATGAGCAACCTAAGCGCATCACGATAGCCCTGTTGCGTATTGCGAGCGAGGTTGCGTTCGGCGACAACATGGTCGAGTAAGAAGCGTCGGACCCAAGGTCCAAGCAGAGTTGGGTCACACATGTGCTGCTCCCATAGCATAGCGCTCGAAGCGGGCGTTTGCTTCACGCAGCAATTCGGGTGTCAGGGTGAGGTAACGCTGAGTGGCGGCTACACTCCCATGGCCGAGATACGTCGACAGTTGTGGCAACAGACGCTGCACATCTGCGCCGCTGCGGTACCACTCCACAAGCCTGTGAGCCACGAAGGCGTGGCGCAAGTCATGTAGCCTCGGCTGGTGGCGGATATTGCCGTCATTCCGTAAGACGTTGGCGCGACGTCGTAACCGCTTAAAGGTGATCTCTGCCGCTTGTCTGGTTACCGCGCCTCCCCGTCTTGAGAGAAAGAACGGTGACTCCGGTTTGGCGTGCTCACGCCGACGTTTTCTGGCGTGCAGCTTCAGCAGATGAAGCAAATCGTTGCCGACCGGCAGCTTCCGACTCTTATAGAACTTGCTCTCTCGAATATGGAGTGTGCCCGCCAGCAGATCGACGTCAGCCAGTGTGAGATTAAGCGCTTCGCTGATGCGAAGGCCAGCACCATACAACAACATTAGGAGCGTTCGGTAGCTGTCCGGATCGATGCTGCTGCACGGTTTGTCATTAGCGACTACGGCGTCAAGTAAGCGGCGCAGTTCCGGGTAAGAGAAGATGTAAGGAACGAATGTCTGACTCGGCTTAGGAACGGTTTTTGGTAGAGGGGAGCTGGCAGCATAGCCCCGGGCGATGGCGAACCGGAAGAAGCCTTTGAGCGCATCGTGCTTGCGTCGCCAAAAGCTTGTCACCGGCCCGCTACCGGCAAGGTAAGCATACACTCGTTCTGGTTGGATCTCCTGCAGTGTGACGTCACCCAGGGCTTGACAGAATGACTTGAGGGTGTTGGCTTCGGTACGAAAGCGCATGCCCATTGACTGCTTGTAGCCAACATAGCTCGCAGCAGCGTCAGAGAGCTTCATGACAGCCCCCGCAGATCGAAGTCCGCGACTTCTCGCAGCCGAGGAAGGTCAACCTTGGCATAAGTCCGCGTTGCACTGGCGTTGCGGTGACCCAGATGATCGCCGATCTGCTTCAAACTGAACCCCTCGGCGACGAGATGGATAGCACTTGCGTGGCGCAGGCAGTGCGGCCCACGGTGACGTATCTGCACATCCAGTGCGCTGACGCGCTTGCTTACAAGGTTGTACACGCAGATCCGTGAGAGCGGACGAAACGGCGCTCTCAGCGTCAGGAATAACTCTCGGTGAGCGCAGCGTGGCCGAACCTGTTGCAGATACTGCAGGATGGCCTCGCCGACCGCCGTCACAAGTGGATAAATCTGAGAGCAACGTTGCTTCGGACGCTCGACGGTCATCGTCTCTCGGGCCCAATCCAGGTCCGCAAGTCGCAAACCGCGCACTTCGCTACTGCGCAATCCATAGGTGGCTAGCAACATCAGGATAGCTCGGTCCCGTACGTCTCCATCCTCCGGCCCGCCGGTGCTGTCGATCAGCCGTCTAACGTCCTGCCAATTTGGACCACTGGGAAGAGCTTCATGTTGAAAGACACGCGGAGCTTCGATCGCTGCGGCAATACCAGAGCTGCACCATTTGCGCATCTCAGCATGGCGAAAGAAACAACGGAGCACGGCCGCTCTCGTCCTGATGGTCAACCGGCAGCAGCCTTGTTCGCCCTTCAGCCTCAGAAAGCTGTCGATGTCGTCGATGGTAATCTGCGCCAGTGATCCTTTGCTTGCAGCGAGAGATCCGAGAAAGTCTCCGACAAGCCTGTGCTGGGTTTCGATCGTATCCGGTGACAGGCCGCGTTCGTTACACTGGTAGGTAGAAAACTCATCAAGCTGTGCCGCAAACGGGCTTGGCTCAGCATTTGGCTCCTCCAAACAGCCGAGGAATCGTAACCAATCAGTTGCGACTTGAACGAATACCTGAAATGGACTCCTTTGGCCGCGTGCGCAGCACCGCCTGCGCCGATGTCGAGCCCAGCGTTGCCCGGCGACCTCGACCTCCCGCCGTGTGATCGTCCTGCCCGAGCTAACATCGATATATTGTGCAATTGACAGGAGTCGACTGGAAAGGCCGATCAACGTCCTTCTAGCGGCTCCATAGTGGGCGCAATGAATGAGATATCGTGCCCTGGCGTCTGCCGCCGGACCATCCTGGTGCCGCGCGACGTGTTTTGGATACTTGAACAAAGCTGCGAACATGGCCGGATCTCCTGACTAGAGGGGAATCCGACTACCATGCCACCTTTTGTTATGTGGCGTTCGCAAAGGACTTCCCGTTGAGGGAGACGGGGATTTCACTCGAACGCCACATAACTGTGAACACCACATTCGAGAACAAATGTGGCTGGCCACATTTGTTCTCAACCGTACTTATCGGGAGATGGCAACACATTATGGCACGGCCATCGTGCCGGCGCGTGTGCGCAAGCCGCGCGACAAGGCAAAAGCCGAGGTCGCCGTTCAAGTCGTCCAACGATGGGTTCTGGCGCGCCTGCGTCATCATCGGTTCTTCTCACTCGGCCAACTCAATATGTCGCTACGTGAACTGAACGATGAACTGAACGATCGTCCCATGCGGCGTATCGGCAGCAGCCGACGCGAGTTGTTCGAGGCGATCGAGCAAACAGCTCTGCTGCCATTACCATCCGAGACTTTCGAATACGCCGAATGGAAGCGTTGTCGGCCCGGCATCGACTATCACATCGAGATATA
>JASHVB010000737.1 GCA_030039695.1 Acetobacteraceae bacterium | reverse complement strand
ATGTCGATGCTGCAGCTCTCGGCACACCCCGCGAAGATCGGTGCGGTGGTCGCCTTGGGGCTCGGGGGATTTTACACACCGGGGCCACTCGCCGGCTATCTGTTTGGCAAGCTTGTGGTGCTGCTCGGTTGGGGTATGGCCG
The DNA here is from genome assembly GCA_030039695.1 of Acetobacteraceae bacterium. The sequence continues at coordinate 6,777 of JASHVB010000737.1, read as the reverse complement.
CGATCGTGACGATCGTGCTCCCTGCGGCGACCGCTGCACTGCTGATGGGTCTTTTCGATATGCAGGCGGTGCGGTCGACTTAGATCGAGCGCATATCAGCAGCATTCCATTGTAGCCCGTTCCGGAGGAGCCCCACAATGAAGTCGCTCAACTTATCGAAACCACGCCGTGCTCTGGTTATCGGCGGCTCGATGGCCGGACTGTTCGCAACCGCCCTGTTGCGTCGCTCCGGGTGGGACGCGGAGGTTTACGAACGGACGCCGGTCGAGCTGTTTGGCCGCGGCGCCGGCATCGTCACTCATGACGAATTGCTTCGAGCACTCGAGCTCAGTGGCGCGTCGCTGCACGATCTTGGTATCACGGTCAACGAACGGATCGCTCTTGACCGCGACGGCGGTGTCATCGAGCGGCTTCCGTTTACGCAGATCGTCACGTCCTGGGACCGGCTGCATCAGGTCATGCGCGCAACGGTGCCCGATGACAGCCATCATCTCGATCATGACCTGGTCGCGATCGAGCAGACGATGGATGGCGTCACCGTCCGTTTCGCCAACGGGCGGGTCGAGCATGGCGATGTCTTGATCGGGGCAGACGGGTATCGCTCCGTCGTCCAGCAACATTACCTGCCGGACATCCGGCCGATCTATGCAGAATACGTGATTTGGCGCGGCGTGGCCGAAGAACGCGATATCCCGATGCCGGTTCATCGCGCCATTTTCGACAAGCTCGCGTTTTACCTTCCGCCACATAATAAGGTGATCGGCTATCCGATCGCGGGACCTGACAACGACCTGCGCCCCGGGCATCGTCGGTTCAACTGGGTCTGGTATCGCCCGCTGCCCAGCCCTCTGCTAAAGGATATGCTTAGGGACGAAAACGGCGTCCAATATGAGCTTTCGATCCCACCGCCGAGGGTTCGGCAGGAATTGATCGACGAGTTACGACGCGCGGGCGATGCGTTCCTGCCGCGCGCGTTCAGCGCCATTCTTGCCAGCGTTACGCGACCGTTCTTTACTCCGATCTATGATTTCACGACGACGCAGATAGCTTTTGGACGGGTCGCTCTGATTGGCGACGCCGCCGCGCTCGCCCGGCCGCATATCGGGATGGGCGTATCGAAGGCGGCATCCGACGCTGTTATGTTGTCGGAATGCCTGGCCGATCCGAGTATTCCGGTTGCCGATGCGCTCGCGCGGTTCAACGCCATCCGTGCTCCAATCGGTGAAAAGACCGTGCGCCGAAGCCGTGATCTGGGCGCCTACATGCTGCCCCACACGCCCGAAGACGAAGCGGACGCCAAATGGGAGCAGTTCCACAGCATCCGTGGGATTCTGACGCACACCGCATCCTCTGCCTTCCTGAGGACCGGTGAGGCCTCGGCGGTCGAACGGTAGGAGGCCAAGGCAGGTCATGTCACTCCAGGATCAGCCGACCCCTGACTATTCGCGCAACATGCGTCTCGTCGGGCATTCCGAGCAGGGTGGACGGGCCGATGGCGCCCAGTTGATGATCCACCGTGGCTATGCCTATGTCGGGCATATGTTTTCCAACGGATTTAGCGTCATCGACGTGCGGGATCCCTCGCGCCCGCATCCTGTCGCCTACATCGCCGCACCACCAAACACCTGGAACATCCATCTGCAGGCACATGACGATCTGCTGCTCGTCATCCATGCTCGGAACATGTTTGCCGCTGCCGAGTTCCAGGACGAGCGCGCTTATTACAGCGGCGCGGTGGGCGAAACGCTCGGCAGCGCTCGTCGTTCCGGGAGCCAACGAAGCTGGTCGGCCGGGCTCGCCGTCTATGACATTAGCAAGGGCGATGAGCCGAGACGAATCGGCTTCATGCCAGTCGAGGGCGGCGGCGTGCATCGCGCCTGGTACACCGGCGGCCGCTGGGCTTATGTCTCCGCGCTGCTGGACGGTTTTACCGATTACATTTTCCTCACTGTTGACATGAGCGACCCGACGCATCCGCGCGAAGCAGGGCGCTTCTGGTTGCCTGGTATGAACACGGCGGCTGGGGAGTCGCCCTCTTGGACGCCCTCGCGCCGTTACGGCCTCCATCACGCTATCATCCACGGCGATACCGCCTACGCTGCGTGGCGTGATGCCGGTATGGTGGCGATCGATGTCTCCGACCGCGCCGCTCCGCGCTCCATTGTCCATCGCAGCTGGTCACCGCCATTCGGTGGCGGTACACATAATTGCCTACCGTTGCCCGATCGAGAACTACTCGTCGTCCTCGACGAAGCTGTACTCGACCATCAGGAAGACGGAGAAAAATTCATCTGGGTCTTTGACAATCGGGAAAAGTCGAACCCGGTCAGTATCGCGACGTTTCCGACGCCACGCGAGGCGGATTACCGGGCGAAACCCGGCCATTTCGGCCCGCATAATTTGCACGAAAACCGGCCTGGGAGCTTCGTGAGCTCCGAGCTCATCTTTGCGACCTACCAGAACGCAGGCGTACGGGCGTTTGACATCAGTGATCCTTATCGTCCGATTGAGGTTGGCGCGCTGGTGCCACCGGCGCCTCGCTTGTTGATGGACACGCGCCCGGAACGGACCCGTGTCATCCAATCGGCGGATGTGTTTGTCACGGCCGACGGGCTGATACACAGCACCGACTATAATGGCGGCCTCTACATCATCGAATTTGACGGCGGCAGAAGTTAGCGGCTCTCGGAGTAGCCAGCCCATGAGTGATCCCATTCCGGCCGTTAGCGAGGGACCGCGACCCCCACCATTGCTGAGATTTTCGCTGATATCCGTCACATTCTGGGTGTTGAGGTGGTCGAGCTGATCTGGCGCAACTTCGCGACGGTTCCAGGCGCGTTGCCTTGGGCTTGGGGGACATTGCGGCCACTTTACGCGGACGCTGCGCTGGCGGTCGAGGCGGGCCTCCTGCGGATCCAACCCACGCTGCCGCTGCTGCCATTCCCACCCGAACTCCTGGTCGCGGTTGACCTCGCCGAGGGAGACGTCACCTCGATCCGGAATATCCTTGCTGCGAACGACCAGACCAATACGATGACCCTCCTGGCGCATTCCGTGCCGCGGCAGTGGTTGGAAGGGCGGCGATCCTTCTTTGCGACTCACACCGTCGTGGGTCGCGCGGCGCAGGCGCCGGAGGCATTCACGCCCATCCCGCTTGCGCCATTGCCCAGCTTGAGCGAATTGCGTGAGTCGGTAGTTAACCTGTTGCTGATGTTGAACGAGTGCGGAACGCGGCGGGAAAGCCCCATACCTGCGAGGACGTATCGCCATCTCGCTTACTGGCCTCAATATCTTGCGCTGAGCCGGGTGGTGATCGCGCCGCCGGACGCGGATGACACTCTCCGTCGCGCTATTGCGGAGTTGCGCGTAAAAGCGCAGGTGCAAGCGCCACGCTTGGCGACGCGGCGTCGGGAACCGTCTCTCGATGGCGCAACCGGCGCCACGGTCCGCGCCGCGTTGGACGTGTTCGCCCACGATGTCTTGGTTAAGATGGTCGTCATCTGCGCGTTTCTCCGGCGACTCACCGGGTTCCAAACAGAGTGATCGGGCGGCTGCCGCCCTATGGCGCCCGCGTAGCTGAGGAACCATAGTGCACCGAGCATGGCGTAGGTCCGCACCCCTACGATTGCCGTGGAGGCGGCTGATTCAGGTGGATCGTCTTGCCGACATGGAGGCGTTCGTCCGGGTGATTGAGGCGGGGTCATTCTCCGCCGCCGCTCGACAGATGCGACTTGGCCAGCCGGCGATTTCAAAAGCGATCGTCCGGCTCGAGCAGCGGTTGGGCGTGCGTCTTGTATTGCGCTCGACGCGCGGATTGAGTCCAACCGCGGCTGGTCAGAACTACTACGAAGAAGCGCGAGCCGTCCTTCAAAAGGTGGAGCAAGCGGAACTGGCCGCATCTACGGCGGGCAAATCGCTCACCGGCCGGCTGCGCGTTTCGGCGCCGGTCACCTTTGCGCGCTTGCACATTGTGCCGAAGCTCGAAGGTCTTCTGAGGATGCATCCGGCGCTGGATATCGAGGTCGTCCTGTCCGACCGGGAGGTCGATGTGATCGAAGAGGGCATCGATGTTGCGCTGCGACTGGGTTCGCTCGTCGATTCAGCACTGACCGCTCGTAAGCTGGCGTCGCGCCGTCGTGTTGTGCTCGCAACTCCACGCTACTTCGTGAAATTCGGCAAGCCGCTCAAACCTCAAGACCTCTGCCGGCACGAAGCCGTGATCTACGCTGAGCGGCTCGGCGGCGACGCCTGGACCTTTCATAAGGGAGACAAAGACGTCGCCGTGACCCTTCGGGGCCGCGTGCGCCTCACCGCTGCGGAAGGAATTCGGGAAGCGGTGTTGGCTGGTCTGGGCCTCACCGTCTCTTCCGAATGGATGTTCACCCCCGAACTGGCGAGCGGGGTGGTGGAGACCGCGCTGACTGAATGGCGGCTGCCCGATATGGATTTGTGGGCCGTGTTTCCGGCGGGGCGGCTCGTGAGTTCGAAGGCGCGAGCCTTCGTTGCCTTCGTCGAAGCCGGCTTTAGGACCTAAATGTCCGGCGCGTGGTCATTATGTTGCCAGTGGGGGTAATGGCTGCAGAACGGTCCACGACAGAGCCATGCGCAGCGTTGACGAGGCACGAACGGGCACGGTCCCCGTCTCAAGATAGACGTTGAATTGGTTCTGCGGACGACCGAGTCGCGCCTGAGCGCGGAAGAACCGGGGACAGCCGGATCGCAGTCTCACAATTGGTGTTCACAAGACACCGGCGCTTCGCACAATGACTTTGCGCAGAAGAAGGCGCTATTTTCCTCCGCCAAGGGCCGCGCCGGCTCATTCATATCGAGGCGAACATGACGACGAAAGCGCTGGACCAGATCGAGAACTTCCACGACCAATGGCCTTTCGCCCCGCGCTATGTGCGGGCCAACGGCTGGCGGATGCACTACGTGGACGAGAGTGCCGGCGATCCGGTTCTGTTGCTGCACGGGAATCCGACCTGGGGTTTTCTCTACCGCCACGTCATCCCGCCGCTGCTGCGGTCCGGACGGCGCGTCATCGTACCCGACATGATCGGTTTCGGCCTGTCGGAGAAGCCCGCCCGCGAGCAAGCGCACAGCCTGGACGGCCACATCGCGAACCTGACGAGCCTGATCCGCCAGCTCGATTTGCGACGCCTGACCGTGGTGTGCCACGACTGGGGTGGGCCGACGGGCCTTGGGTTCGCGATGAGCAACCCGGAACGAGTGCGCGCACTGGTCGTGATGAGCACATGGGCGTGGCCGTCGCCACCGGCCGAATTCCACACCCGCCTGTTCCCCTGGCGAATGATGCACGCCCCCGTGGTCGGCCCGTATCTGCTGGGCCGGCACAACGTCCTCGCGCGGCGCGGGGTGTATTTGTCGGTCGTGGACCGCGACAAGTTCCGGCGCGAAGCGCAGGCCTTCTACGACGCTGTTCTGCCCGATCCCGGGACGCGTCTCCTGACCTGGGTCTGGCCGCGCTGGATCCCGCTCGACGACACGGCGCGCGCCCAGGCCCGGTTCGCCTGGCTGGAGGCGGAACTGGCGAAGTCCAAGCTGCCGACACTGATCGTCTGGGGGCGTGAAGACGATGTCTTCGACGCAGCAACCTTCGCCCAACGGTTCAAGCGTTTGCTGCCGCACGCCGATGGGCCGTACATGGTGACCGGCCGGCACTTCCTACAGGAGGATTCCGGTCCCGAGATCGCCGGGCTGATCGCGACCTTCCTCGATCGGCTCGACAAGCAGGGAGACGCGTGATGGGAGACGTCACGGTGATTGCCGAGGCCGTACTGCAGGATAAGCGCCAGGCCCTGGTGCTGACAGAGGACCGGGTCGGTCACTATCCGGAATTCCGGGCTTTCTTTGTGCGGACGTTCGATCTCGACCACGTCGGTTTGTCAAAGCCGGGTTTCGTGCGTGCGCCGTCAGGGCTGGCTTATGCTCTGGTGTTCGTTGGCCGCAGCGGCGAGCCGTTCCCCTCGGGTCTGGAGATCCACGCCATCGTCGATGCGTTGGAGCCATTGGACGAGGCGGTGGTCGACAACGACCTATGGGCCATCCTCGGCTGGGTGATCAGCGGCGTCGGGGCGCCGTGGAGCACGGAAGACCTTCAGGCGACCGGTCGGCTGTATCGCATCCCGGCAGCGGGATAGGGCAGGTCTATATGGTTCGGCCAGCATATCCGCCGACGCGCTGCACCGGATCTCCGGAGTTGGTCAGGAAACCAGACGCGAGCGTATCTTGATCTCATGTGTAAGGGTTTGAGGAACCTTTCCGATTACACAAGTTTAGAACCCATGGCGATCACCGTCCGCCCATCCGGCGTCATCCAGTGCTCGCGCCGATAGCGGATCACTCGCACCCGCAGCTCGAGGTCCTGAACGACGAAGTCTTCGTAACACCTGGAGCGAGAGGGGCGCGGAACTGCCACCGTGAGCATCCGCCTCGACCGCCACGCACGACGTGACCTTGCCGCGGCCGCGGCGACCGGCGGGTTTCCCGCCTGGTTTCGCCGAGGTGGCGTTCTCCATACCGCTGGACTTGATCGACGACCGGCCCTTCAGGCCCTTCAACCGTACGATCTCATCGCGCAGTTCTGCGATCTCGCGTTTCTGCTCGGTGCTCTCCTCCAGCAGCTTCAGCAGAAACTGCTTCAGCTCGACTAGCGGTAGATCATCGGTATCGGGCGGGACGACCACAGTGAGCTTGGAATCGATTCGCTTCGCGTCGAGCAAGAGGAAAATCACCCTTTGCCCGGAATTTCTCCCC
>JASHVB010000087.1 GCA_030039695.1 Acetobacteraceae bacterium | reverse complement strand
CGGAGCCGCGCGTGCCGGCGCCGAAGGCCGGCGTTCAACGCGCCGCAGAAGCTGTCACCGTCGCTATCGGCAGCAATGTTGCGATGCCCGAGGTCAACGCCGAGATACTCGGCCGGATCGCCCGCCGGCACGTCACCCACGTCGATCGTCACGGAGAGGAAGAACATCCCGTTGCGGTGTATCAGGTCGGCTTGTCGACGCGCCCGATCCAACCGCGCTTGTTGCTAGGCTCCGCACACCCACGGCATGATCTGCTGCCATCGTTGGTCAGGACCGAGACCCGATCGGCGCCCTTCCAGGAGAGAATACGCTGGTCGTAGACGATGGCGCCGTGCGGTCGAAACGTCGGCTGAACGGTCTTGTCCCGCTTGTAGACTTCCACGACTTTGGCGATCGCCGGCACGGTCATCTGAGCGCCGAGGCCGAAGTCTCGCCTGATGTCGTGGTAGGCGCGCTTCTGCAACGCGACTTTGTTTGCGCACGGTTTGGCGAAGGCAACGGCCGCGAGCGCATTGCAGGTAGCGTTGAACCGCTCCATCGTCCGCAGCATGGCATCGGCCTGCTCGGGCCTAGGCAGCAGTTCCACTTGCATGGTCAGGTGCATCGACACCTATTCAGGAAACGCTCAATAGGACAGCAAGTGCGCCGCGCTTTCTCGCGGCCCGCGATCCCTCCCCGGCCTGATGTCCGGGGCTTCCCGCGGAGGTCCTGGTGAATGCGACGAGAGCCGCAGGGGACCCGGGCGCTGGCGGAAATGTTTCGGCTCCTGGTCGCCGACGACGTCCACAATGTGACCGATCTGAACCACGTCGGCTGCGAGGTCCGGCTGGCGCGTTTGCCTACCCAGGCTCGAGACTCGTTACATCGAGGCAAGCGGACGCACTGATCGAAAAATTTCCCTTGCGTGACCCGCCCCCTTTCCCCATGTTCCCCGCTTCTTGGCCCCAGGGGATGCCGCGCGGGGCGTTTGCGCGCGTCCAACAGGCCGTCTGCTGGCAGTGAAGGGTGTGTGAGATGGACGGATACAGCACATCGCTCGATCCGCTGGGGATGGTCTCGGAACTTCCGAGCAGCAACCAGGCGTCTGAGGGGCCGGAAGCCCAGAAGGATTATTTCGTCGAGAAGGACGGCGTGAAGTTTGCCGGTACGCATCTGCTTGTCGACTTGTGGGGTGCGCGCAATCTGACGGATCCGCTGGTGATCGATGCCGCGTTGCGCGAGGCGGCCGAAGCGGCGAACGCGACCATTCTGCACAGCCACTTTCATCATTTCGGCCCCGATGGCGGCGTAAGCGGTGTATTGGTGCTCGCCGAGAGCCACATTTCGATTCACACGTGGCCGGAGCGCCACTTTGCTGCGGTGGATATCTTCATGTGCGGTTCGTGCAATCCGTATGAGTCACTGCCGGTGCTGAAGGCTGCATTTCTGCCTGCTTCGGTGCTGCTGTCCGAGCAGCGGCGTGGCCTGATCGCTTAGCCCGCTTTTGCTTCATTTCTCCCGCTTTGCGGGCAAGGTCGAGGCGCCGAGCGCCGGGGTGTAGGGCGTGCAGGCACGGAGTCTGCGCGGTCGGCACGTGCCTCACCCGTGTCGCATCGCTCCGGGATCTCTTCCCCGCAACGGGGAGAGGTGTGTAGAAACTGAGACGCCGCATGACCACCGATGTTTGGCTGAATGAGACCCTGTATCCCCACTGGGGCCAGCGCTTCCTGGTGAAGCGCGAACTTGCCCGCGTACAAAGTGACTTCCAGGACATCGTCATCTTCGAGAGCTTCTCGCATGGCCGCGTGATGGTGCTGGACGGCGTGATCCAGATCACCGAGGCAGACGAGTTTGTCTATCAGGAGATGCTGGCGCATGTGGCGCTGCTCGCGCACGGTGCGGCCGAGAACGTGCTGATCATCGGTGCCGGCGATGGTGGTGTACTGCGCCGCGTGCTGCAGCATCGAGCGGTGACGCGTGCGGTGATGTGCGAGATCGACGGAGAAGTGATCCGTCTGTCGAAGGAGTTCCTGCCCAACATCGCCGGTGACGCGTGGAACGATCCGCGGGCCGAGGTGATCGTCGGCGACGGCATCGACTATGTGAAGCGCGCCCCGGACGCGGCGTTCGATGTGATCATTGTCGATTCGACTGATCCCATCGGGGTTGGCGAGGTGTTGTTCACCGACTCATTCTACGAGAACTGCGCACGCGTCCTGACACCACGCGGTCTGGTGGTTAACCAGTGCGGCGTGCCGTTCATGCAGGCGGAGGAGTTGCGTGAGACCAGTGTGCGGCGCGCAAAGTTCTTTGCGCATGTCACCGCTTATATCGCCGCAGTGCCGACCTATGTCGGCGGTTTCATGACGCTGGGCTGGGCGGCGAAGGATGCGTCGCTCACGTCGGTCGGGGTTGCGGAAATCCGAGCGCGTGCGACCGCTTCCAGTATTCTGGGAACGACGCGGTATTGGACACCGGAGATGCATGTCAGCGCGTTCGTTCTTCCGCCGTATATCGCGGAAGCACTGGGCGGGGCGTGACGGCCATAATCCGTGATGGCCGGTGTTGTGCAGGCTATCCGAGCCGGTCCGTTGTGCATCAAGCGCTGGCGGGAATGGTCGGGACCGGTGCGGGCATGATGACGAGCTCCCGTTAAGCTGCGCTCTCTTCTGGCGCGCGCGACACGAGATGCAGAGGCCCGCGCAGCAGTGCTTTGCGCGCTTCCCATTCGACGCGCGGCTCGAGCTTTTCAAGGAACTGCACGTCGCCGCCGGCGAGCGAGGCGACCGGCACACCGTCGCGATACAGCACACGATTGCCGGTCAATGCGGCTAACCGTGGCCCCGGGGTGATGATGCCGACCAAGTTGAGAGGATCGGCGGCGGACAGAGAAATCCAACCGCCGGGTGAACCCTTGCGCCGCGTCTCACGTAACAGCCCGACGGCATCCGGCAAGGCAAATTGCTCGCCCGAGAATCCCGCGACAAAACGTCCGCCGCGTATTTCCCCGCGCGCTTCCAGCCGCCTATAGACGCGCAAAAGATCGCGCCACGGCGGCAACCAGTCCGCTTCGCGTTCCAGTAACCGCCAGAACACCAAACCATAACGTCGCAGCAATGACCAGGCCGCATGCTCTGTTGCGTCGGCGCCAGCCGCCGTTGACCCGCGGCGCGCGAGCGCCCAACGGCCGGCATGTTCCATGCCGAAGGCGACAGTGCGACGGCGGCGGCGGCGCCCGCTTGCGGACGGTCGCCGCTGGTCCGACGGCACCAGCAGCACGCGCAATCCGACGAAACTATCGGAGGCGACGACGCCGAGCGCGACCAGCTCGGCCAGCGCGTCCTCGACCTGTGGACGCAACAGGCGAGTGCCGTCGACGATTTCGTCGAAGAATGACGCGCCGTTGTCGCGAATGAAGTCGGCGACGGTCTGTGCCCGCACGCTCGGTTGCACGGCATCAGTTATCGGCGATAACGCCGACCAGAACGGCGCGTGCCGCCGCGGCAACAGCGTGATCGGTGTGGTACGTACCGGCGTTGTGCCGCGTTCGCTGTTCGCGCGTCCGCTGCGCGGCGTCAGTCGTGCCCATGCGATGCGGCCGGAGACACACAGATCATCCAACCATGCGGGTTCATAATCGGCAACGCGCGCCGGCAGGATTTCCGCTTCCCACGCCGCCGCCGGCGCTTCGAAGCCTTCCAGCTGTGCGGTCGCGACCGGAACTGAGTCCGGCCCCTCTATGCGCGCATCGTCAGTCACGTGTTGCCATGAGAACAGGAAACGCAGAAAGTCGCGTGCCGCGACTGGTTCGATTTCGGCACGCAGGTGCTTGACGGTGTAGCGGTGGATGCGCGCAAGCAACCGCCGCTCACACCACTCATCGACGTTCTGACCGGCGGAGAAGCGGCCCCGCATGGCGAATCCCTCGACTTCCAGTGCAGCCAGCGTTGTGGCGATGTCGTCGGGGTCGAGACCGACCGTCGTCGCCAGGGTGCCGAGCGTGACCGGGCCCTGGCCTTCCAGGCGTCCGCGCAGGATTTCTCGCAGCGCTTCCTCGCGCGACCAGCTGTGTGCGTAGGCGGCGGGCGCCGCGATCTTCGGCGACAGCTGTGCATCCGGCCATACCGCACGGAACTGCGGGAGGCGCTCGGCGGCGATCCATAATGTGGCGTCGGGTGTTTGCAATCGGGTCGTGCGGCGGTCCTGGGCGAGGGCCATGAGCCACTCATTCCATTTCTGACTCGCATCGGCTTCGGCGGCGCTGATGTAGCCGAGCCAGACCAACGCGTCGTGCAATTCATCGGCATTCGCCGCATCGGGCCAGGCTTCCGTGCGCACGCGTGCGATCGCTGCCGGCTCGAGCCGACCGATATCAGCAGCGGACTCGGGATCGAGCCAACGCCGCGCCATCACCGCCTGGGTGCGGCGCTCCTCCAGCGGCGCGTCGTCAAGAAATGCATATGGTCGCGCTGTCAGTACCTCCAACGCCAGCGGCGAGGGCTGTGTCAGATCCCGTGCCACCACCTGGATTTCGCCCGTCTCAATCCGGCGCAGTACGCGTTCCAAGCCGGCGATGTCCATCGCGTCATTTAGACAGTCGGCAATGGTCTGGCGCACCAACGGATGGTCGGGAATTTCGGGCTCGCCAAGAAGGTTTTCTGCGCAGGCGAGCTGATCAGGGAAGATCGAGGAAATCAGGTCCTCGGCGTCCATGCGAATAAGCTGTGGCGGGACCTTCCTGCCGCCACGCAGCCGCGGCAATGCCAATGCAACGCCTGCCACCCAGCGCCAGCGGGTGATGAACATCGGCGCGTCAAGCAATGCCTGGATGAGGATCTCGCGCACGGTATTGGAGTTGAGATAGCGCGCGACCTCGGCCAGCTCGAAGCTGTGCGCGGTGGTCAGCGACAATACGATGTTGTCCTCGGTTGCCGCGGCCTGCAGTTCGAAATTGAACTTGCGGCAGAAACGCTTTCGCAGCGCGAGGCCCCAGGCGCGGTTGATGCGGCTCCCGAAAGGAGAATGGAGCACGAGCTGCATGCAGCCGAGTTCGTCGAAGAAGCGTTCCAGCACGATCGTGTCGAGGGTGGGTAGGCAGCCTAACGCCGCGTTGGCAGCCGCCAGATATTCCAACACTTGCTCAGCCGCGGGCTGGGCAATGCCTCGCTGCATTAGCCAACCAAGCGTGCCATCGGGGTCGCGCCGCAGGTGGTCGGCCACTCCGGCGCGCAGCCGTGACACGGACTGCGACAGTTCATCGCTGCGACCGGGCGCCTCGCCGAGCCAGAACGGAATGGTCGGTGCGGCGCCGTGCGCGTCTTCCACCCGTACCGTGCCGCGTTCGACACGCAGGATGCGATACGCCGTGTTGCCAAGCTGGAACACGTCGCCGCCCATGCTCTCGACGGCAAAGTCTTCATTCACCGAGCCGATGATCTGGTTCTCGGGTTCGAGCAACACTTGATAGTCGGCGTTGTCGGGAATCGTGCCGCCCGCAGTCAGAGTGGTCAGCCTCGCGCCGCGGCGGCTGCGCAGCACGTGGTGCACCGCGTCATGATGCAGCAGCGCACCGCGCCGTCCGCGACGTGTGCTGAATCCTTCGGCCAGCATCTGTACTGTCGCGTCGAAGTCCGCGCGCAACAGCTCGCGATACGACCAGGCGCGGCGGATCGTCGCGAACAATGCATCTTCGCTCCAGTCGCGCGCGGCGACTTCGGCGGCGATCTGCTGTGCCAACACGTCCAGCGGCGCGTCGGGCAGCGTGAGCCGGTCAAGTTCGCCCCGGGCAACGCCGTCCGCCATCGCCGCGCACTCCACCAGATCATCGCGTGACAACGGGAACAAGCGACCTTTCGGGGTGCCATTGACCGCATGGCCGGACCGGCCGACGCGTTGCAGGAAACTTGCGATCGACCGCGGCGAACCAAGTTGACACACCAGATCGACATCGCCGATATCGATCCCAAGCTCCAAAGACGCTGTTGCCACCAGCGCCTTCAGCTCTCCACCCTTCAGCCTCTGCTCTGCATCCAGCCGCTGCTCTTTTGCCAGGCTGCCGTGATGTGCGGTGACGTGCGCCACACCGATCCGCTCGGATAACTGTCGCGTTACGCGCTCTGCCATACGGCGTGTGTTCACGAAGATCAGGGTGGTGCGATGCGTTTCGATCAGCTGCACCAGGCGGTCGTAAACTTGCGTCCACACCTCGGCCGACATGACTGCGTCGAGTGGCGAGTCAGGAACCTCCAACGCTATGTCGCGCGCGCGGCGATGGCCTGTATCGATAATGGTGCAGGGCGAGGCCTGTTTGCCATCCGGACTCGCGCCTACCAGGAAATGGGCGACATCCTCGATCGGCTTCTGCGTCGCCGATAAGCCGACGCGCAGCAAACCGCCGCCGCACAGTGCAGCCAAGCGCTCAAGCGACACTGCCAGGTGCACGCCCCGCTTGTTCGGTACGACCGCATGGATTTCGTCCACGATCACGCTGCGCGTCGTTGCGAGCATGCGGCGGCCAGATTCGGATCCGAGCAGGATGTAGAGAGATTCGGGGGTCGTGACGACGATGTGCGGCGGGCGGCGGCGCATCTTCTCGCGCTCGCCGGGCGGTGTGTCCCCGGTGCGCACCCAGGTGCGGATTGCAAATTCGGGCAGACCGCGGGCGTGGAGTTCCGCGGCGATGCCGGCGAGCGGCGCTTCCAGGTTGCGCCGGATGTCGTTCGACAGCGCCTTCAACGGCGAAACGTAGACGACCTGGGTTTCGTCTTTGAGTTCACCGGCCACACCCTGCCGCACCAGCGAATCGATCGCGGCGAGGAACGCGGCCAGCGTCTTGCCTGAGCCGGTGGGAGCCGCAATCAGCGTGTGCCTGCCGGCTTGGATCGACGGCCATGCCTGCGCCTGCGCTGCGGTGGGCGCAGAGAATGTGCGGTCGAACCACGCGGCGACCGCGGGGTGGAAAATGGAAACGGGGGACATTGGGCGGATCGCAAAATGGGAAAACGGGAGTGTGGGAAGATGGCAATATGGGTCGCTGCCGAACCACGTCCAACCCTTGATCACCTCCGCTGCACCAGCTCCACCATGATCCCTTCTGGCCCGCGAACGAACGCCAGCCGCGTGCCAGGGTCGCGGGTCAGCGGACCGATGACGATCTCGGCGCCCTTCTGGCGGAGTTCCTCGCAGGCGGCGTCCACGTCGTCGACCGTCAGGCCGATGTGTTCCAGGCCATAGTAGGGAAACTTCGGCGCGTCATCCATTGGATCGTGCGGATGCGGCGGTGCAATCAGCACGCGCTGGCCGCCGAGCTGCAGCGCGACGCGCATCTGGCCCGGATACAGGGTGCCAGGCGGATAAACGTCGCGCGTCGCCCTCGCGCCGAACATGGCTTCGAAGAAGCGCGCGGTCGCGTCGGGATTGGGGCTGCGCAGGTGAACGTGGTCGTAGCGGTATTCGCGCATGGCAGGGCCTCCACTAACGGAATCGATTGCCATCGGCGCGAATGCGGCCGGTGGTTGAGGTGGGGAAATGGATCGGCAGGATCAGCGTGCCGGTGTCAGCTAGCGAACCGAGGAATTTGTGCCGCGACGCTGCCGCTTCGTTCGCATCCCGGTCGACTATGGAAGACCAGTCGGGCTCGCGCCATTGCAGCCGGTGATGCACCATATCACCGGTTACCACCCCCGATGTCCGCGGGACTGGATGTTGACACAGCAGTGGCACCGCGAATGGCCAGGCGTCGGTCGACGTCCGGATCATAGGCGGGGAACGTATCGTGAGGGCGACGCCATGATCCGTCACGCTCGATGATGCTGGTGAGTCACGTCCCCGATGGAAAGGGTCTGCATCGTGGTTCTCCCGAATTTTTTCAATACGGATGAACACAAAAAACGTGGATGTAGTCCGAGCCCTTGGGCTACTGCGGCGGACCGGCCCAGCGACAGGCGGGCCGTTCGTCGGTGATCAAAACCATGCTGGCGCGGTGCACGTGGCGCAACACAATGCTCGCGATGGTTCGCGCCGAGTGGCTGTTGTCCTTCCCCGCCCGCACACGGCCGTTTACTTAGAGTTCCAACCGATAGAACCGGGCGGCTGCGCCCGAAAACAATGCGGACTTCTCCTGCGTGCTGGCGCCCCGTGCAAGGATTTTGCAGGCGTTCCAATACGGTGCGTAGGCGTAGGAACCTTTGTCCACTGGGAAGTTGCTTTCGAACATGCAGCGTGACGCGCCGAATGCTTCGATGCAGGTCTCAACATAAGGTTTCCATGCCACAGCCAGCGCGTCCGACGACGGCGGGTCAGCTTGTTCGTGGAAGTCGAAGCCGTTGATGCGCATCGCCATGCCGCCTAGTTTCACCACCACGTTCGGGCAGTGTGCCAGCGCGCGGATCGATTGCGACCAGTTGGCGAACGTCTCCTGCTGTTTGCCCGCATAGACGCCGATCGCCAACGGGCCGCCAACATGGTTCAGACAGATATGCGTGCCAGGAAATGCCCGCGCCAGTGCGGTGAGGTCGCCGATCTGCGGATGATACAGCCACGCATCGAAGCTGAGGTTTAGTGGCGCTAGGCAGGCGAAGCCTTCGCGGAACGTGCGATCGGCCATCAGGTCAGGTGGCGGCGAGTAGGCGGGATTCATCAACGTCTGGTCGGCGTCATAGGCGGTAATGTGGCGGATGCCGCGGAAGCGTCCGCCGCCGGCACGGATATGCGCCTCGAGCACTGCAGCTGCGCGGCTGCCGAGGCGCAGATCGACGTGACCGACGATGCCGGCACAGACTTTGGTCTTGCCGTACTGGCCGGAGGCGCTCATTGCCGCAACGCCGTTGACGAATTCGGTCTCACCGACGGGCTTCATCTCGTCCGGGCCGGATGCACGGTGCATCGAGCGGCACTGCACGAACACGGTGGCGACGATATTGTGGCCGCTGTTGGTGTCGGCCAGCAGGTCGTCCAGCATGTAGCGCCAGCCCGGCCGGTCCCACAAATGGTGGTGAGGATCGACGATCGGGAGCTCGGGTTCGAGGATGGCCTCGGTACGTCGTGCCAGCCAGTCGTTGCGGACGGGTATGTACGGGCTTGGCGAGATTGGTGTTGTCGTCGCGCTCATGTTGCGCTTCCTCCCGTGGGCTGGGTGTCAGGATAGACCCAGTACATGTCGGCTGCGAAGCGGGCGAGGTCGGCGTGTACGACACCGAGACACAGATTTGTCGCGTGCGTCAGGTCCCTGGCCCCCGAGGCTTCACGTCTCGACCTCTTCCACTTTGCGGGCGCGGTGGACTACGC
>JASHVB010000736.1 GCA_030039695.1 Acetobacteraceae bacterium | reverse complement strand
GACGGTGGTGAGAGCCGCCGGGGTAGCGCCAGTGAGACGCGAACCTGTCTCCGCTCTGAGACGAAAGCGAGGCCCTGTCGCGCGTGACGGGGGCGAGGCCGCTGCCTCGCCTAGCCACGACGAGCCACCTCCGAATGTTGATATGGCGTTTGAAAATGCCTCATGTCAGTAGTCACGTGCGAGATGGCACGCCACTGTGGCATCGGGTCCGATCGGCCGGACCGCCGGCCTGTCGATCTTGCAGCGTTCTTCGGCACGTGGACAGCGCGGGTGGAACGCGCAGCCGGGCGGCAGCTCGCGCAGCAGCGGTGCGAGGCCAGGAATGCCACGCAGCGCACCCTTTTGTTGCAACGACGGCAAGCTGTCGATGAGCAGCCGCGTATAGGGATGGCGTGGCGCGGTGATGATGTCGCGGATTGGCGCGACTTCCACCAGGCGCCCGGCGTACATGATGCCGAGGCGATCGACGAATTGCGCCATCAGTCCCATGTCGTGGCCGACCAGGATGACCGCTGCCCCCAGTTCCGCCTGCACATTGCCCAGCGTCTCCATCACCTGGCGCTGCACGACCACGTCGAGCGCGCTGGTCGGCTCGTCGGCGATAATGACTTTGGGCCGCAGGCAAATCGCGATGGCGATGCAGGCGCGCTGCTTCATGCCGCCTGAGAGTTCGTGCGGGTATTTGTCGGCGGTGTCCGGCGGCAGTCCAACCTGAGATAACAAGGAAGCGAGGCGATCGATGAGATCCCGGCGCGAGAGGCGTGTCCCATGGTCGGCGATGGCGTCGCCGATCTGGTCGCGGATGCGCAGCACCGGGTTCAGCGAATTCATTGAACCTTGCGGAACCATAGCGATACCAGCCAGGCGCAGGCGGCGGATCGCGTCGGCCGTCAGTTGCGATAGCGCGGTGTCCTCCAGCCATACCTCGCCACCGTCGATGTGGCCGGGCGGCTTGATCATGCGCAGGATTGCCAGCGCCATTGTGGATTTGCCCGAACCGGACTCGCCAGCCAGGCCAAAACGCTCGTGCGGGCGCAGCGAGAAGCTGACGTCGTCCACCGCGCGCACCAGGCCGCGTGGATGGTCGTACGCGACACGCAGACCTTCGACGCGCAGTACAGTCGCGTTCGAGAGCGTCATACGGATCGTCGCAGCCGTGGGTTAGCCACCTCGTCCAGCCCGACGGTGAGAAAAAACAACCCGAGAAACACCATCAGAATTACCACAAGCGGCGCGGTCCACCACCACCACCAACCGTTTATGATCGCGGCGTTGAACACGACCCAATAAAGTGTCATGCCCAATGTTGGCGATTCGACCGGACCGAGACCGAGTACTTCCAGCCCGATCGATGCCAGGATCGCCGCCGAGACGCTGCTGACCAGCGTGGCGGCGAGATAAGGCAGCAGGTTGGGCATCAGCTCGCGCACGATGACCTCTGGTCCGCGCATGCCGTTCAGCCGCGCGATCTCAACGTAGCCGCGCTCGCGCAATGTCAGCACCTGGGAACGGATGGTGCGTGTCGGGCTGAGCCACGCAAGTGATGCGACCACCATCGCCATCTGGTTCACGGTCAGGCTGCCTTTCAGCGAAACGGCGATGATAATCAGCACCAGCAGGCCTGGAATGGTCAGGCCAATATCGGCCGCGCTGCGGATAACGGTATCGACGATCCCGCCGTAATAAGCGGCGCTGAATGCCAGCGCGGCACCGACGCCGACGCCGATGATGCCGGCAACAAAGCCGATCCACAGCGTCAGCGGCGTGCCGACGACCATCACCGCCAGCAGATCGCGCCCCTGCCGGTCGGTGCCGAACGGATAATCCCATGACGGCGGCTGCAACGGCGTCACCGACAGGGGTTGAGCGTTGCTGGTATCGACAGTGAACGCGCCGATCACCATGAACAACACCAAGATGCTCAGCAGGACAATACCGACGACAAGGGAAGTGTTGCGGCGGAGGTAGGAGAGCATGGCCGTTATTCACAACTGCCGGGCCATGTGGCCCCGCCGGTTATGGCTACCCTTGAGGCCGCCACCCACGCCTTGGCCGAACGCAGGCAGCAAAGGCGCGGCTGGCCGAGGTAAGCCCGTCCATCGCGGGTCCGTTGGTCGCTATGACGGAAACCGTGTGACATGGCCGCTATCCCCGTCGGTACGAAATACGCGGGTCAAGCCACGGATAGATGACGTCTAGCACGAATGTGGCGAATCCAAGTGCGACGATGACGATAAATACAATGCCCTGGATCAGGAAAAAATCGTTTTCCTCGATGGCCTGGAACAGCAGTGTGCCGATGCCGGGATAGCCGAAGATGACCTCGACCAGCACAGCGCCAGACAGAATCTGGCCTAGCGCCAACGCGAGTCCCGTCGTCTGCGGCAGGATGGCATTGCGCAGGCAGTAGCGAGTGAAGATCGTGATGCTGCGGAGGCCTTTAGCTTCGGCGAAGGTGACGTAATCCTCACCCATCGTGGTGACCATCATGCCGCGCATTGCAAGTGCCCAGCCGCCGACCGACACCAGCACGATGGAAAGTGCCGGCAGGATCGCGTGGTGCAGCACGTCGAGGACGAACGACCAAGTCAGCTCGGGGGTCGCGCCGGCACTGTAACCGCCGAAGATCGGCAGCCACTGAAGCTGGAAGGAGAAGACGTACATCAGCACGAGGCCGAGCAGGAAGAACGGCACAGCATGCATGGCCCACAGCGGAGGCATGAGCCAGCGCATCCAGTGCGGCGCGCCAGGCCACGCGAGCAGCGCACCCAACATTGTTCCGGCAACGAACGAAAACAGCGTGGTGAGACCGAGCAGGGCCATGGTCCATGGCACGGCGTCGCGGATCATGCCGGCGACGGTGCGCGGATAATTGGCGATCGAGTAGTTCAGATTGCCGTGCGCGGTATCGTCCAGGTAGCTGAGGTACTGCCGCCACAACGGCTTATCCAGGCCGAACTTACGCTGGTACTCCTTCACCATGTCGTCGATGCCGGCATGCACGTAGCCGCCGAGCGAGGCTTCCTCCAGCAGTTTCGCGCGGACCGGATCAAGGCCGGAGAGCTTGGGCAAGAAGAAGTTCAGCGTCGCCGCCAGCCAGACAATGATCAAAAAGACCCCGAAGCGTTTAACGACGTAGATCAGGTGCATGACGTGTCGCTTCGGGGTTGTGCCATCATGCCGACTGTACGTTCCACAGCACGATATTGTAAGTCAGGTGCCACGACGCGGCGTTGACATACGAATCGTCGAACATAGGCCAGTTCTTCCAGAACGTCGTGTTGAACGGGATGCGGTGGTAGTTCTGCACCAACTGGATGTCCGGCAGAGCCGGCAGCCAGATTTCCATCGCCGCGTGGAACAGCTCCGTCAATTTCGGCACGTTCTGGGGATCGGTGATGTATACCTCATCGACAATCTTGTCGTACTCTGGGTTCTTCCAGCGGCTGAAGTTTACCGCGTGAGCGCCGGGGACCGCGATGCTCTGGCTCTGGTAGAGGCGCAACGTGTCGTACGGCTCGCGGATGCTGCCGCCATGGCCGTAGATCGAGCCAACGAAATCACCCTTCTGGAAACGGCTGTCGAAGTCGGGCGGCAGAGCGAGGTTGGTGGCGATGCCGTGCTTGCGCAGCATCTGCGACAGCACCGGCCCGATCGAGGGGCCGGATGCGCCGAAGCCGATGATATCCAGCGTGAACGGCTTGCCGTCCGGCATTTCCCACATCGCACCGTGCTTCTTGAAGCCCCGCTTTTCCAGCAGCGCGTCGCCCTTCTTTGGGTTGAACTCGATCGTGTTGTATTTCGCCAACAGGTCCTTCACGGCGGCGAAATACGGCAGCAACGGCTTGTACGGCGGCATCGGCAGGGTGGAAACGGTCGCCGCCCCGAGGAAGCCGACCTGGATGATTGTGTTGCGATCGACGTAATGGCTGATCGCCCAGCGAACGTCGGGATCGTCGAACGGCTTTACCTCGGTGTTGACGTAGAGCGACAGCGGCCACCAATCGACGTAACCCCACGGCGGCTTCTGCCCCGAGTATGTCGTCACCTTCGGATTCTGTCTGATCACGGTCGGAAAGGTCGCCGGCTGCAACGGCCCGCCAAAGTCCGTATGATTGGTGATCTGCGCCTGTGCCGTCTCCTGCTCTCCCACCATTGGCAACCAGATGTTACGCAGAATTGTCGGCATCGGCGCAAGTTTGCGCTCGGCTGCCCACCAGGCGTCACGGCGGTCGAAGATCTTCTGTTGTAGCGACGACACGACGACTTTCCATGGGCCTGTGGTCACCGGCCAGTCTTTGTCCAGATCGAAATGCTTGAAGCTGCTCCAATCCTGTCCCTGGAAAATGTGCTTCGGGACGATGTACACGCCGATGTCGTATTTGTAGCTGACGAAGAAGAAAAATCGGGGTGACGGGATCTTGAACTTCAGCACCACTGTGTTCGGGTCGGTGGCAGTCGCCTCGGCCAGAGCGTTGGCAACATCGACGCCCCATTTCACCTTCGGGCCAAGATCGCGCAGCATATTGAAGGTATAGGCGACGTCCTCCGCACCGAACGGCTGCCCATCGCTCCACTTGATCCCGGAGCGGGTCGTGATCGTCAGCTGCTTGAAGTCGGGTGTGAACTGGTAGCTTTCCGCCAGCCACATGTACCACTTGTCCGCGAACGCGCTGTAATAGGCGAGCGGCTCATAGATCAGATTCGGCCCGTTCTGGTGGTTGGAGCCGATCGCATATGGATTCCACAGTTCGTAGTCGACCCAACGTCCATCGCGGCTGTTGATGCCGATCAACGTCATGGTCTTGTTGCGAGGGATCTCGGCCAGGGCCGCATGAGCCACTCCCGCCGGCAGCATCGCCGCGGCGGCAACGGCCATGCCGCCTCTAATCACGTCACGCCGGCCCGCCTGCAATGTGCTGATCGTCATGTGCGTTTCCCCCGATTGAACCGGCGGTTCGTTGCTCGCCCGCGCAATTACTCTGAGCCTCTCGGACGGTCTGCTGTCAAGCCGACCCACGCTTACACGGTCGAGGATTGACCCGAACCAATACCGCCACTGCCACCGGATACGAGCCAAGGCTGGCAGATCGCAGGAGCCACAGATTGCCTCGGCGCGGCGCGCCCCGCAATGAGGTGCGGCGGGCGTCAACCTCTCGAGTTCGAGGCTGTCCCGCCCGGTGCTCCGAGGCGCTTCTCCACTTCCAGCCGTAGCTCCTCCATCATCGTCTCAGTGACGGGATCGATCGCTTCGATGCCGGTCAGCAGAGCTTCGAGTGTCTCGCGCAATGCGAAGAGCAGGCCGCTTTCTGCGCCAAGGGCGAGCGTCCGCGCGAGGTGGTTCGCTGCACCGTGGTGGCCCCCTTCACGCAGCCGGTCGATGAGAACCTCGGTCCTTTTTGTGGTTTCGTCAGACATGATCGGCCCCCGTTCGCGCAAATGCCGGCGCGACATCCATCATGAAACGCGCCATCTCGTCCTTGACCTGGGCGTGCGGCTTCAGTCCGACGTTGAAATACAGGATCACTTCGTCAAACCCTGCTTCCTGCACGCGCCACAACACCTCGGTGATATGGCTTGGCGATCCGATCAGCACGGAATTCTCCGTGAGGTCGTGCGGCCGTACCAAGCGCAGCCGCTCCACCATGCCGATGAAATAGCGATAGCTCGGCGGCGCGGTGGCCGGATCGCCAGGGAAGGCCGGAATGACACATTCGCGATAGTAGCGAATCTGGCGCGCTCGCGCGGCCTCTTCTTCGGCCGGCGTATCGGCGAAATGGATGAAGTAGCTGCACATCAGCCGCGCAGGTACAGTGCCATGGCGCGCGCAGGTGTCATGATAGAGCTGGCGCACCTGGCGCAGCCCGCCAAAGCTGATCGCGGCGGCGAACGGCGCCACGATTAGGCCGCAGCCCAGCCGAGCGGCCAGCTCGATCGACGGCTGCGAGAACGACCCGACATACGCCGGGATCGGGCGCTGCAGCGGCTGCGGGGTGATTGTCACGTTCTCGAACGCATAGTACTCGCCGCAGTGCGAGATCGGCGTGCCAGCCGACCAGAGGCGGCGCACCACCTCCATGGCTTCCTCAAAGATTGATTGGTTGTCCTCGAAGGACACGCCCAGCGGTATATATTCGCGGCGGTCGTAGCCGCGGCCGGCGGCGAAATCGACGCGCCCGCCTGACAGCAGATCGAGCGTGGCCCATTGCTCAGCGACGCGGATCGGATGGTGCAGAGGCAGCACCGTCACCGCCGGCGCCAGCCGAATGCGCTGGGTGCGTGCGGCAATGTGCGCCAAAGCAAGATCGGGACAGGACAGCACACCCAGGGTGCTGAAATGATGCTCGCCGATCCAGACCGAATGCAGGCCAACCTCTTCGGCGTACACCGCCTGGTCAATGATCTCGGAGACGAACTGGTTGGCCGGACGCTGATTGTCGCGATAGGCGTTGTCGCTGAGCGTGAAATATCCGAACTTCATCGCGCTTCCTTTCAGCCTGCTCCGAGCTCGCGCACGAAGTTGCCCACTCCGGTCTGCCGTGCAGTTGCCGACCGCGCTGCGTGCAGGATCGCGCGCACTGATTCCACCGCTGCGGACAGGTCATCGTTGACCACGACATGATCGAATTCAGCCCAATGGCTGATCTCGGCCTGCGCGAGGCCCATGCGTCGTGCAATTTCCGCTCCTTCGTCGCCCGCGCGTGCGCGTAGCCGCGACTCCAGCGCGGCGATGTCAGGCGGCAGAATGAATACGCCAACCACGTCGGCCGGGAGCGCCGCCCGGAGTTGGCGATGGCCCTGCCAGTCAATGTCGAACACCATGTCCAGACCTGCCGCGAGTGCGGCCTCCACCGGCGCCCTTGGCGTGCCGTATGAGAACCGCCCGAGAACCTGGGCCCACTCCAGCAGCCCATCCGATTCAACGAGGACACGGAATGATTCACTTGTGTGAAAATGATAATGCACGCCATCGATTTCGCCGGCTCGAGGCGGCCGGGTCGTGACACTAACCGACCGCCGCAGATCAGGTTCGCTGGCGATCAACGCGTCGGCGATCGCCGTTTTGCCCGCGCCGGACGGCGCTGACAGCACCAGGCAAACGCCGCGTCGCGCAATCGGGGGCATTGGATTCAGGTGGCTGCGTATCCTGTCATTGCGAGGAACCGAGCGACGACGCAATCACCTGCCGGTGGTTGCCTCGTCGCTCGGTTCCTCGCAATGCCAGGAGAGGCCCACGTCCTGCGCCCCTTCGGCATGCATCTGCGTGCATCTGTGGTTCCCAACACCTTCAACTACTCAATATTCTGCACCTGCTCGCGCAGTTGCTCGATGGCCGCCTTGAGCTTCAGTCCGGTCGCGGTCAGTGCCGCCGATGCGGACTTGCTGCACAGCGTGTTCGCCTCGCGGTTGAATTCCTGCATCAGAAAATCCAACCGTCGCCCCACATTCACGGCTTCGTCCATCAGCGCATGGGCCGCAGCGATATGGCTGTCCAGTCGGTCCAGCTCCTCGCGCACATCCGAGCGCGCGGCCAGCAACGCCACTTCCTGCGCGATGCGTTCCTCAGGCAACGAGGGTGCCTCGCGCAGCAGAGCGGTCAGATTCTCCATCACCCGTGCGCGCTGCGCGGCCGGTTGGTCTGCTGCCTCCGCCGCGGCACGTGTACGCAATGCGGCGATCTCGTCCAGCAACCCTTTCAGCGTCGCGGCCAGCCGCGCGCCCTCAGCCTGCCGCGAGGCCACGAGGCCAGTCAGTGCCTCGGCAAATCCCGCCCGCACTGGCTCCGTCGCCACGGCGCGTTCCTCAGCCGGATCAACCGCTGCCGCGCGCAACACGCCCGGCAACGATAGCAGCGCCTCCGGCCGGGGCACCGGACTACCCGGAATCCGCCGATGCAGGTCCAGCGCCAACGCCAATGCTTGCTCCAGAGCGACACTGTCCAGCGCCAGCCGCGCCTCTGTCTCTCGCTTTACCGTGAGGTTCGCGGTGACATTGCCGCGCTTCAGCACCTTGCCGGCGGCCTCACGCAGCGCTTGTTCCACCACATCCCACCCCGGCGGCAGCCGGAAGCGCAGGTCGAGGCCACGGCCATTGACACTACGCAGCTCCCAGGCCCAGACGAAGCCGCCCGCGCTGCCTTCGGTGCGGGTGAAACCGGTCATGGAAGCAAGTGCGATCATGGCTGGTCTTCTATCAGCCGCCCCGGCCCCTGCAACACGGGATATTCCGTGCCGTGCAATCCATCCTCATCACTGGCGCGTCGTCTGGCATTGGCGAGGCGCTGGCTCATGCCCTCGCGGCACCCGGTGCCACGCTGCATCTATCAGGCCGTGATCAGGCCCGGCTCCACATGGTTGCGGCTGCGTGTCAAGCGCGCGGCGCGACCGTGGCGCCCGTCGTGCTGGACGTGCGTGATGCCGCGGCGATGGCGGCATGGGTGAAGGCGGCCGGCAAACTCGACCTCGTTGTCGCCAATGCGGGCATCTCGGCCGGCACAGGACGAGCCTTCGTGGAACGGCCGGGCCAAACACGTGCGATCTTCGCGACCAACGTGGACGGCGTGTTCAACACCGTGCTGCCTGCGATCGATGTCATGGCGGCTCAGTCACCCGGCGCAGACGGTGTGCGCGGCCGCATTGTGGTTATCGCGTCGATTGCGGCACTCATCGCGACATTCGCTGCGCCAGCCTACGGCGCGTCCAAGGCGGCGGTCGACGCATGGACTGTTGCATCGGCGCCCGGACTGCGCGGGGACGGCATCATCCTGACCAGCGTGTGCCCCGGATACATCCGCACGCCGATGACCGCTCGCAACCGCTTTCCGATGCCAGGGCTGATGGACGCCGAGCGGGCGGCTCGCATCATCCTGCGCGGCGTCGGGGCGGGCCGCGTCCGGGTGACGTTTCCCTGGTGGATGGGGCTGGCAGCACGCATCGGCGACCTGTTGCCGCCCGGACCAATCGGTGGCCTGCTGGCGCGCCGGCGTTTCAGGGCGCGGGGGCCAGAGGTGCCAAAGGGGGACTCATGACCGATTTCGCAAAGCCCGAATGCCAGGTGCCAGGCGTGCACCACCGATCCGTCGGCGAATTCGTGGTAACGGCCCTGAACGACGGTATCTTCGAAGGGTCCTTCGATTGGCTGGCCGGTATCCCCGCAGCCGACGCCCAATCGCTCCATCACGCAAGCTTCCGCACGGTGCCGCCGCGTATCACCGTCAATGCGTTCCTGTTGCACCTGGCGGGCAAACTGGTGCTGGTCGATGCCGGCTGCGGCGGTGCCATGGGGCCGGAGATGGGGCGCCTCGCGGCCAATCTTGCTGCCATGGGCGTGGCGCCGGCCAGCGTGGACGCTATCCTGTCGACGCATCTTCACCCCGATCATGTCGGTGGTCTCCTCGACGGCGAGGGCCGCGCGGTCTTCCCTAACGCCGAACTGATCGTCCACGGCGCTGAACTGCGTTTCTGGGGCGATGACGCGATCCTTGCCAAGGCGTCGGACCAGGAGATGCAGTTCGCCGAGCTCGCGCGTGCGACCATGCGTGCCTATGGCAACCGCATGCGTGAGATCACCGACGGCGAGGTGTTACCCGGAGTCACTGCGGTGCCAGAGCCGGGTCACACGCCGGGCCACACCGGCTGGCTGATCTCGTCAGGCGGCGATTCGCTGCTGATCTGGGGGGACATTGTGCATATGCCGGGCGTGCAGTTCGCACGGCCCGACATAGGAATGGGCTTCGACGTTGACGCCGCCCGGGCGATCGCCACGCGGAAGCGAATCTTCGACATGGCAGCGACAGATCGGCTGCGCGTGTCGGGCATGCACCTGGACTTTCCGGCGTTCGGACACCTGGCGCGTGACGGCAGCGGCTATGCCTTCGTGCCGGAGGTGTGGTTGCCGACGGTGCGAGGCACATCGCCTTAATCTGCACGCCCTCGCGCCACCCCGTTGGCGGGGGCGGTCAGCGCCCGCCAACGCGCGACGTTCTTCTCCTGCTCCTTCAGCGTCCGCGAGAACACGTGGCCGCCGCTGCCATCGGCCACGAAATAGAGATCATCCGTGTCCGTCGGGTGCAGCACAGCCCGAATGCTGGCGATACCCGGAGAGCAAATCGGCCCAGGCGGCAGGCCACTGTTACGGTAGGTGTTGAACGGGTCGTCACTGTCGAGTTCGGCTCGCGTCAGCGAATGGCCGAGCGGCTCCGCTCCGTGGTCCAACGCGTAAGCCACTGTCGGATCCGCATCCAGCCGCATCCCCAGCCGCAATCTGTTCAGGAACACAGCGGCGACCCGCGGCCGTTCGTCGGGTAGAGCTGTCTCTTGCTCCACGATGCTTGCCAGGATCAGCGCGTCATGCAGTGAGGCGATCGGCAGGCCCGGCGCGCGGCCTGCCCAGGCGGCGACCAACGTGCGCCCCATCGCCGCTTCCGCTCGCGCCAGGAGTGCCATCCGCCGTGTGCCGTAGATGTAGTCGTAGGTTTGCGGCAGCACCGCGCCTTCCGGCGGGGCGTCCACCGGGCCTGACGCGGCGTCGGCGCCCCGCAGCAACGCGACGATCCGTCGCGCGGTCGATCCCTCCGGGATGGTCAACCGGTGCATCACCGGTAGCCCGGTGCGAAGGACCATTAGCCCGAACTTGGCCCCAAATTGAGCGCAAGTGGCTGACATAACATATATGTGATGACTTTATCGTCCATGTAACCTGGCATTTTGTCGTTGACAC
>JASHVB010000735.1 GCA_030039695.1 Acetobacteraceae bacterium | reverse complement strand
TCCGCGCGGTGCGAGACCGGCTGCGCTGCGAGCCGCTGTTCGCGGTGCTGCGCATCTCGCCGGACGAGAAGCCGCGCCACCTGCCGCCGCGCGACGGGGCCTATCTGACCGACCGGTTCCGTAGGGCGCTCGGTATCGTCGCTGCCTGAGCGTGTATCCCTGAGCATGGATTTTTGTGGATCCGTGGGATTGACGCCGTATTAACAGACGGCAAAGTAACCTTTGGCGGCTGCTCCGGCTTTCGGTAACACTGCGCCATGCGGGGGAAGGCGACCGGTCCCGGCAACCGCCGGCGACACATCTCGAGCGGGGGGTATTCCGCCATGCAGCGACCTCGCTGCGGATTTCGCGTGGCTGGCCGACGGGCGACACGGTGGCTGACGGCTCTCGCTCTGCTCTCATGGCATGTCGCCGCGATGGCGCAGCCGCTTCCCGGAGCCCCGGCAGTACCGGTGACGACCATCAAAGCCACGCGGCAAGACGTGCCGCTATGGCTGAGCGGCCTCGGAACAGTGCAGGCTCTCAACACTGTTCTTGTGCGCGCACGTGTCGATGGTACGCTCCAGCAGTTCGCGGTGACCGAGGGCGAGATGGTCGGGCGGGGTACCCTGCTCGCGGTGATCGACCCGAGGCCGTACCAGGCGGCGCTCGACCAGGCGCTGGCCAAGAAGGCCCAGGACCAGGCGCAACTTGTCGACGCGAAGCTCGACCTGCAGCGCTATTCGTCGCTGGCAACCAAGGATTTCGCCTCACGCCAACAGGTGGACACCCAGGTCACCCTGGTGAACCGGTACGGGGCAGCGCTGAAGGGGGACGACGCGGCGATCGAGTCCGCCCAGCTCAACCTCGGCTTCTGCTTCATCTCCGCGCCATTCGACGGACGCATCGGGCTCCGCCGCGTCGATCCGGGCAATCTGGTGCACGCGACCGATGCCGGAGGGATCGTGACGATCACCCAGGTTCACCCGATCACCGTGGTGTTCACTCTGCCGCAGGCCGACCTGCCGGCGATCGTCACCGCTATGGGCAAGGGCGCGCTGCCGGTCGCCGCGCGGTCCAGTGACACCAAGTTGTTGCTTGCACAGGGGACATTGCTCACCCCGGACAATGCGATCGACACCACGACGGGCATGATTCGCCTGAAAGCGACGTTCCCGAACCAGGATAACAAGCTCTGGCCGGGCCAGTTCGTCGAAGCGCAGTTGCGGCTCCGAACAGACCATGCGGCGGTGACCGTACCGACGCCCGCCGTGCAGCATGGTCCGGCTGGATTGTACGTGTATGTGGTCAACCCTGACTCAACGGTGCAGCGCCAACCAGTGCAAGCAGAGGACCGCGGTCCGGTCATGGTGGTGACGCGGGGCCTGGATGCCGGGCAGCAAGTCGTGCTGGAGGGCCAGTCGCGCCTGGAGAACGGCATCCACGTCGCGGCCACGCCAGCCACGCCGACGGCGTGGACGGCGCAGGCGGGCGGCTGAGCCATGAGCATATCGACCCCGTTCATCAAGCGTCCGGTCGCCACCTCGCTGGTCATGGCAGCGCTCGTTCTGGTGGGCATCGCCGCCTATCCGCTGCTGCCGGTCGCGCCGCTGCCGCGCGTCGACTTCCCCACCATCGTCGTCACAGGGCAACTTCCTGGCGCCAGTCCTGACACCATGGCGGCGACCGTGGCCCAGCCGCTGGAGACGCAGATCGCGCAGATTCCAGGTGTCGCGCAGCTTACGTCCGTCAGTCTGCTCGGCGTCACAAGCATCACGGTGCAGTTCGATCTGGATCGCAACATCGACGGCGCGGCCGGCGACATCCAGGCGGCGATCCAGGCTGCCACAGCGCAGCTGCCGAAGATCATGCCGGGTCCGCCGACTTACCGAAAGGTGAACCCATCCGACGCGCCGATCATGATTCTGGCAGCGCAGTCCAACGCGCTGCCGTTGACCGAGGTCGATGACTATTCAGAAAACGTGCTGTCGCAGCAGATTTCGCAGATTGCCGGCGTGGCGCAGGTGTTGATCGGCGGCCAGCAGAAGCCGTCAGTGCGCGTCCAGGTCGATCCGGAAAAGCTTGCGGCGATGGGCGTCACCATCGAGGACGCCCGTGGCGTGCTGACGAACGCCACGGCCGATGCACCGAAGGGCAGTATCGACGGCGAGCATCAGGCCTACACGGTTTTCGCCGACGACCAGATCACTCGCGCGGCGCAGTACAACGACGTCATCCTGGCCTACCGCCACGGCGCGCCTGTGCGCGTGCGTGACGTTGGCCGCGCGGTCGACGGCCCGGAAAACCGCTTGCTCGCCGGGTGGCAGAACGGCAAGCGAGGCATTCTGCTGATTATTTTCAAGCAACCCGGCGCCAACGTCATCGACACGGTGGAACGCATCAGCGCGGCGCTGCCGCGGTTGGAGGCGTCGATCCCGCCGTCGATCCATATCAGCACGATCATGGACCGCACGCAGACAATCCGGGCTTCGGTCGCTGATGTGCAGTTCACGCTGGTACTCGCCGTCTGCCTGGTGGTGATGGTGATCTTCCTGTTCCTGCGCAATGTGTGGGCCACCATCATTCCCAGCGCCACCATCCCCGTCGCACTGATCTGCACCTTCGCGGTGATGTACCTGCTTGACTACAGCCTCGATAACCTGTCGCTGATGGCACTGACCCTGGCGGTGGGCTTCGTCATCGACGACGCCATCGTGATGCTCGAGAACATCTTTCGCCACGTGGAAGATGGCATGCCGCCGATGGAGGCCGCCATCAAGGGCGCCGGCGAGATCGGCTTCACCATCGTCTCAATCAGCTTCTCCCTCGTCGCTGTGTTCATCCCGCTGCTCGCCATGGGTGGCATCGTTGGCCGCTTGTTCCGGGAGTTCGCGGTGACGGTGACCGCAGCGGTGCTGGTTTCGGCCTTCGTGTGCCTCACGCTGACGCCGATGATGTGCTCGCGCTTCTTGCACCACGACACGGAGCAGCACGGCTGGCTGTACCGGATCGTTGAGGGCTTCTTCAACGCCATGATCGGCGGCTACCGGCGCACGCTGGACGTGGCGCTGCGGCACCATTTTATCACGCTGCTGACCTTCATCGCGACGGTGAGCCTGAGCGTGTATCTGTACATCATCGTACCAAAAGGATTCTTCCCGCCCCAGGACAACGGCATCGTGCTAGGCGTGACCGAGGCGGCACAGGACATCTCCTTCAAGGAGATGATGCAGGTGCAGCAGCGGCTGGGCGACATCGTTGCGGCCGATCCCGACACCGGAGCCTATGTGTCATCCATGGGTGGCGGCTTTGCCGGGGCCACCAACAACATGGGGCGTTTGTTCATTGCATTGAAGCCGCTGGATCAGCGCGTCGGCGGCTCGTTGCAGGATTACATCAACCGGCTGAGGCCGAAATTCGCACAGGTGACCGGCGGTAAGATGTTCCTGCAGCCGATTCCCGACGTGCGTGTCGGCGCCCGGCCGACTAAGACCGAATACCAGTACACACTGCAGGACGCGGACCTGGACGAGTTGTTCCAATGGGCGCCGAGAATCCTTGGACATCTGCAATCCCTGGCGATGCTGCGTGACGTCACCAGTGATCAGCAGAATGGCGGGACGACGGCAACGTTGGTTATCGACCGTGACGCTGCCGCGCGCTTCGGCGTGCAGCCGCAGGTCATCGACGACACGCTGTACGACGCTTTCGGTCAGCGGCAGATCACGCAGTACTTCTCCCAGGTGAATTCATATCATCTCATCCTCGAGGTGCCGCCTGACATGGCGGGCAATCCGGCGACGTTGGACAAGCTGTACGTGCATTCGTCAAGCGGCGCCACGGTGCCACTGTCTAGCTTCGTGCACTGGAGCACACTACCGGTGCAGCCGCTTTCGATCAGCCACCAGAGCCAGTTCCCGGCGGTGACGATCTCCTTCAACCTGGCGCCCGGCGCCTCGTTGGGACAGGCGGTGGACGCGATTCAGAGGACGGTGCGGCAGATGGGCGTGCCGATTACGGTGAACGGCTCGTTCCAGGGGACAGCGGAGGCGTTCCAGTCATCGCTGGCGAGCCAGCCGTATCTGATCGCGGCAGCGCTGATCAGCGTGTACATCATCCTGGGAATTTTGTACGAGAGCTACATCCTGCCGCTGACGATCCTGTCAACGCTGCCATCGGCGGGCGTCGGCGCGCTGCTGATGCTGCTGCTCGTGCACTATGACCTGTCGGTCATCGCGCTGATCGGCGTGATCTTGCTGATCGGTATCGTGAAGAAGAATGGCATCATGATGGTGGATTTCGCCATCACCGCGGAGCGTCGCGACGGGCTGGCACCACACGAGGCAATCCGCCAAGCGTGTTTGCTGCGCTTCCGACCGATTTTGATGACGACGATGGCGGCGATGCTGACCGGGTTTCCGCTGATGCTGGGGACCGGGGCGGGATCGGAATTGCGGCGGCCACTGGGCTTCGCGATGGTGGGTGGGCTGGCGCTGAGCCAGTTGCTGACACTTTATACAACACCGGTGATTTATCTTTACCTGGACCGGTTGCAGCACTGGCTGATGCCGAAGCGGCATCGAATGCCGATCCTGGCGCAGAAGATGGGCGCGGCCGCGGACTGATTCTGTCATTCCGAGGACCGGGCATTACGGTTGTTACGCGTTGGGCGCCGGTCAATGCGCTTGACGGTCCATTCTCATGCCGCCGTCCATATGTGAGGAGGATTATGCTTGCGAACCAACCCGCGGAACGCGGCCGCGAGTGACGTGAATTCAACATCCGGCTGTTACTGCAGCGACTTCGCCCTGGCCACCTACTCGGCTCGCTGGCCTGGCCGCACGAGCGCAGCGTCGCCTCATCCGCGGTCATTGCCAAGACAACATCGCGCCGGCCCGCGTTCACCGCGTAATCGATCGACATCTGGGTGCACAGATCCCACCGTGCATTGCTGCCGCCGATTGGGCGGATCTCCCGCTTTTTCGTGATCATCGCGGATTAACGAGGCGGGCATGCTCCCCGCGCCGGTGCGCCAGAGCCGCCTCGCATACCGGAACGACGCGGTCGATGATTGTGGGTGGGGTCGAACAGCGCCGCGGCTTCTTCGCTGTCGTCAGGAAGCGCGAGGTTGCCCCGGCTTCATCCTAAATCCGGCAGTTGGCAGCGGTCTCCGGACGTTAAGTGTTTGATCCCAGGTCAGAATCTCGCGAATGAAACAACCACGGAGCAGTTGGACGATAGCCAACGATTCCAACACGTTAGGCTTCAACTGCCTTTTTTAGGATGAATCGTCTCGAGCCGCGCGCTCCTGCTTGCGGTGAGGAGTCTCGACATTTAGTCAGCGCAACATCAGCCGCAGCACTCGCTGCTTTGCGCAGCGCAATGCCACCTCGGGCACTGGTAGACCAGAGCCGATCCTTCCACGGCCGTGTATCGGTTGCCGATCAGCCCGTACCGTCTTGGTCAGTCGGAGCCCGGCGATCCGCACCGCGGGCGCGTCATCTCGCGATGGCGCAACCGTTGCGCGCCGTTACGCCCGGCGTCACTCGGCTGGCAACGGTCGCGGCCTTCCATGCTCGTCGACCGCGACAAGCACGATCTCCGCCGCAGTGACGCGCGTGCGCTGGCCCTGACCACGGCGCAGTACCCAGGTTTCCACATCCAGCGTGACCGACGTGCGGCCGGTGCGTACGATATCAGTGTAGACGCAGACCACGTCGCCGACCTTCACGGGCTGGATGAAACTCAACTTCGACACCGCCGCCGTTGCCACGCGTCCCTTGGCGCGCGTGCCGGCGGCGATCCCCGCCGCAAGGTCCATCAACGACATGATCCAGCCGCCAAAGATATCTCCCGCCGGATTGGTGTCAGCTGGCATCGCGACGGTGCGCAGGGACAGCTCGCCCTTCGGCTGGACCATGTCCGCCGCGTTCAATGCAGCTGCGGCGTCTTCAGGAAGCGCGCCCGATCGCCTGAGCGCACCGTCACGCCCACCGTCCCGCCTTCACGCTGCAGGCGCAGCCGCACCTCGGCGCCGGCGCTGCCCGATGCCCAGACGCGGCGCCACAGCCCGGCGAGGTCCGGCACGTCCTCCTCGTTCACCGCCAGAATACGGTCGCCCTGGCGCACGCCGGCTTGTTCCGCAGGGCCGTTGTCAGCGAGGCCCCCTACCACCAGGGTGTCATCGGACTCCGTCGCGTACATGCCCAGCCAAGGCCGTGCCGGCCGGTTCACCCGTCCGTACGTCATCAAGTCCTGCATGATCGGTCCGAGCAAGCTGATCGGCACCACCATGTTCATGTCCAGACGGCGACCGCGGCGGTCGCCTTGCTGCAAGATCAGCGACCCGATGCCCATCAGCTTGCCGTCGCTGCCAATCAGCCCACCGCCGCCCCAGAAGGGGTGGGCGGGCGCGGTGAACAACGCCTCGTCCAGCACGTATTCCCAGTAGCCGGCGAACTCCTGGCGGGCGACGATGCGGGTCTCGATTGAGTGGTGCCGCCCACCGCCGGCCGAGAATACGACCTGGTCGCCGACTTTAAGGTGGTCGGAGTCTCCAAGCTCCAGCACGGGCAGGTCGAGCCGTCCCAGCGCCTGCACCAAACCGAATCCGGTCTCCTGGTCATACGCGAGCGCGTGGCCGGCGACCGCGCGGCCGTTGTTCGAAGTGACCCAGATCGTTTCAGCTTCCGTAATCAAGTAGCCAATTGTGGCGATCAGGCCGGTGTCACGGATCACCACACCGGATCCAGCGCGCTCCGTCCCCAACGTGTTCGCGGTGTAAGCGTCCTGCGGGATGTAGGTTTTCAGGTTCACCACCGCGTTCAGCGCGCGCTCGAGGTCGAACGAATAGTCGTCCGGGTCGGGTTGCAGATTGGGCGGAATTTCCCAGTCCTCTTTTTTCATGCCTCGACGTCTTCCCTGCATGGGTCCCCCTTCGGCGCCTGCCGAAAGGGCGGTCGCTTGATCGCCAGTATATGGACGCTTTCGCCCTCGGTGCCAACGCAAGGTCTGCAATGAGGAGCGTCGCGATAGCGAGCGGCCGGCGGGGCTTGCCGCTCGACACGGCTACGCGCCAGAGACAATTAACCTGTCAGTTATTTAACAGAATAGTCACATATCGATGGCAGCGGACCGCCTGGATGCTATCTTCGCGGCGCTCGCCGATCCGACCCGAGGCGCCATCCTCGCGCGTCTGGCCGACGACGAGGCCTTGGTGACCGTACTGGCTGAGCCATTCGAGATGAGCCTTCCCGCCATCTCCAGGCTTTTGAAAGTGCTGGAGCGTGCGGGGCTGATCGCCCGTAGCCGAGCCGCGCAGTGGCGGCCATGCCGGCTGGAGGCCGCGCCGCTGAGAGACGCCCCGACGTGGTTGGAGAGATACCGTCAATGCTGGGAGCAATCGTTCGATCGCCTCGACGACCATCTAAAGAAACCGCAGACGAAGGGGGCGATGCGTGCGCGCCGGCAGTGACCTCGCGCTCGTGGTCACGCACGAGTTCGACGCGCCCCGTGCGCTGATGTTCCGCGCCTGGACGCAGCAGCAGCAGCATGCCGCGCAATGGTGGGGTCCGCTTCACGACGGTGTCCTGCCGGATCGATGCGCGACCAGGCGGCGCCGATCGCCTGGCGATGCCGGGCCGGATGGCGTCTTGCGCACCGACCGTGGCGTCTACCGCGAGGTCACGCCGGACCGCGTCGTGTTCAGTTACGCCTGGGACGATGTCGACCTCAATCCCGGGCATGAAACGCAGGCAACGGTGACGTTGGAGGAGATCGGCACACGCTCGCGCATGACGCTAGTTTAGACCGGGTTCGAGGCCATACCCGAGCGCGACGGTCATCGGTCCGGGTCGACCAACTGCATGCTGCGCTTTGCCGAATTTCTCGAGGCGCAAGTGTGAGCGAAGGAGAGGAGATCATGGAGCAGCACCTGGTTGTCTCGCAGGACGAATGGCTGCTCGTGCGCCAGGGGCTTCTGGCGAAGGAGCTGACCCGCCTGCGCGATCAGCTCAGCCCGGAGCGCCGGGCGCTGCCCTGGGTACAGGTTACCAAGCCCTAGGCGTTCGGGACAACAGAGGGCTGCGCACACTTCGCGAATTGTTCTGCGGCCGCGGCCAGCTCGTGGTGAAGCATTTCACGATGGGTCCGGACTGGGACGAAGGCTGCGTCGGGTGTTCGTTCTTGTCAGACAACGTCGAGGGCGCGCTGGTGCGTCTGCAGCAGCATGATGTATCGTACGTCGCCGTGTCGCGTGCGACGCCCGATGCGATCATGGCATTCAAGCGGAGGATGGGCTGGCAGTTCGAGAGGGTTTCGTCATTCGGCCGCGATTTCAACTACGATTTCCATGTGTCATTTACGCCGGAGGAACTGGCGCGAGGCGAGGTGTTCTACAATTACGCCGTCCAGCGCATGAACAGTCAGGAAATGTATGGGCTGAACGTGTTTTGAACGAATGCGCATGGGGATGTGCCCCACACGTATTCGCAATATGCACGTGCCGGCGACATGTTCCTGGCTGCCGATCATTTCCTCGACATCACGCCCAACGGGCGGAATGAGACGGTCAACGCCAACCTGACCGACTGGGTGCGGCATCACGATCGTTATGGCGTAGAAGCCAACGCGTGCCGCCACGGGCCGGGGTGAGCACAACAAGAGGAAACGGGGAAATGGTCCCCCGCCATCAAAGGACGGCGAAGGGGAGGGGACGCCGACGGTCCGCGAATCCGGCGCGCGTCCTCACCCCTCCCTACGCCGTTCCCCGATCGGGTATCCAAGCCATCCACACACAATCCGCGCCGTCACTCCTGTGGATATCGCCACGGCTTGTCGGGCTGCGGCGCGCCTTGATCCAGTGTCCACTGCGGCAGCGACAGCCCCTCCGATACGTCGGTGAACACCATACGCACACGCGACCCGATCCCTACCTGCTTCACCATATCGGCCGGCGCCAATATGCCGTCGGGCGTGGTCAGGTTGCCGACCACCCGCAGTGCCTCATGCTCCGTCGGTTCGCCCTTCTGCGCATCCAGATCGACCAGCAGGACGAGATACGGCGTATGAGTGCGGAACGCCGGCTGAATCGCATGGTGCACTTCCGTGTAGGAGTGCACGGCACCCTTTCCTTCCACGCGTGTCCAGGTTGAAGTGAGGCAAGTGCACCACGGGCACGCCGTGGTTGGCGGATAGCGGAGCTTCTTGCAGTTATCACATTGCTGCAGATGAAAATCGTGGGCAGCACAGCGCTTGAAGTACTCGATGTTCTCGATGTCGAGGTCATCGACCGACAGCGCCATCCCGAGGTATTCGCCCTTGAGTGCCATAGTTCGATCCGCCTTTCAGAAACCGCGCCGCATGACCATGGCCGATCCGGTCATCGGATTCGCCCACCCGAGATTGGCGGTAATTTCAACGTTCCGCACCTGCCGGCAACCGCCCTGACGGTAGTCATAGGTATGCTGGCGGCGTCCGTCCGACCCAATCGGGCAGGAATCATCCGCGTCGTGGCGGAGCTGCCGCACGTTCTCGATCACCATGTTCATCCCGTGCGTGTAGCCCTCGCACAAATGCCCACCCGAGGTGTTGTTGGGCCGCCTGCCGCTCAGCCGCGTGATACCGCTGGCAACGTATTCGCCGCCTTCGCCCTTCTTGCAGAAGCCATATTCTTCCAGTTGCAGCATCGAGGTGAAGGTAAACGCATCGTACGCGCCGGTTGCGTCCACATCCTCCGGCCCCAGTCCAGCGTTCGGCCACAGGATGTCCTTGATGTAGTAGCCGGCGACGCGGTCGATCGGCCCGCATTGGTAGTGCATGTCGGTGCGCGGCTTGGAACACCGCCCCACCACGGATCGGATCAGCGGCGAGCGATGCCGCAGATCCTTCGCGCGCTCCGCCCGAGTGACGAGGATGCACGTTGCGTTGTCCGTCTCCACGCAGCAATCCAGCAGATGCAGCGGTTTGCAGATGATTCTGCTATTCAGCACATCATCCACCGTGTAGCGCCTCTTGTAGTACGCCTTGGGATTGTTCGATGCATGCTCCGAGTGCACCACTTTCACCATCGCCACCTGCTCTGGCTTGGTGCCGTACGTATACATGTGCCGCATGAAAGTCGGAGCGAAACTCTGGCCGGCGCTCTGCCAACCATAGGCACGGCTATGCAATTGATCGCCGCTGACCGGCGCGGCCGAGCGTGCGCCAGTGCCACCGATACGGACTTGCGAATAGCCGTTCATCGCGCGGAAGATCGCCACGCACTTGCACATGCCGGCTTCGATCACGCCGATCGCAATGCCGATGAGTGCCTCGGTCGATGAACCACCGCCGTGGACATCCATGAAGAAGTTGAGCCTTATACCCAGATCGCCGGCGAGGAACGGCCCCATGGTCGAATCATTGCCGGAATAAGACAGCATTCCATCGATGTCACTGGCCTTCAGTCCGGCGTCGATCATCGCATTGCGGATCGCCCAAGTGCCGAGAGCACGCGTGCTGCGGCCGGAACCGCGGGTATAGGTCGTCTCGCCCACCCCTACGATCGAGTACTTGTCGCGCAGGTATTTCGGCGTGGTGGCGTCGGTATCCGTGGTTGGCAGCGGCATGTGCGTTTCCCCCGTCTGATGCCCGATGAAGGCTGCGCGGGTTGTAGTGCTGCGTCAACGCGATCGCCGGTCGCTTCGTCGTTGTGCGCCTGCCACGAGCGCAGGCTGTCGTCGTCATTTCGGCGAATGCCCGAGATCCAGGATGCACCGGTCCCGGCATTCGCCGCAATGACGATGGGCTGCTCGTTTAGGTCAGTCGCGGGTCGGTCGTCTCAGTCCATAACGGGATAGCAATGACTAACCGCTGTGCAGCGCGGCCGCGTACGCGCGAACAGCGGCGCTGAATCCCATCTCCAGCGCATCAGCAGTGAGCTCGTGACCGATCGAGGCTTCCGCCAGGAATGGCACCACGCGCATCAGCGGTGGAATGTTGCGCAGGTTCAGATCGTGCCCTGCGTTCACCACCAGCCCCAGTGTCTGCGCCTGCTGCGCCGTCTCGCCGACGGCGGCCAGCAGCGCCGCGTGCGTGCCATTACGGAAGGCCGCGGCGTAGCCGCCAGTGTAGATTTCGACACCGTCTGCTCCTGCGTCACGCACTCGCGGCAGGACGCCAGGATCCGGATCAATGAACAAGATGACGCGCGCGTGCATGGTTTTCGCAGCGGCGATGGCCGGACGTGCGAGCGCCATCTGGGCGGCGTTCAATTGCCAGCCCTCTTCCGACGTGAACGCATCCGGTGCGTCGGGCACTAACGTGCATTGCTCGGGCTTCACCTCCGCCAGGATCGAGGCCATCCGTTCGTCCGGATAACCTTCGATATTGAGCTCAATTCCGGGCCGCAGGGGTTGCATCAGAGCCGCCAACGCCGGCACATCCAAGCGACGGATGTGCCGCTCGTCCGGCCGCGGGTGCACCGTCAGCCCCGCCGCGCCGGCATCGAGTGCGATGCGCGCAAAATGCAGCACATCAGGCACACCGGTGCGCCGCGAATTGCGCAGCAGCGCCACCTTGTTCAGATTCAC
>JASHVB010000734.1 GCA_030039695.1 Acetobacteraceae bacterium | reverse complement strand
GAACGGGGCAGCCACTTGGCGCTGCGCTCGTTTCGTCGCTTGGGCGCGCGCGGCATGCAGCACGTAAGTCCGGCTTGTGCCGGCGCCGTGCCCCCTCGAGCACGGGTGCTCGATCGCCCCGGCTGGCTGCGCCCGGCGCATATGGGCAGAGTACGGCGATTGCTCTCGGCCGTGACTGGCATTGGCCGGCGGGCGTGGCGAACACGAGCCTTCTCGGAACCGAGGTGGCGGCCACGCCGCTTCTCGGCTAGCGGCTTGCGTTTGACCACTCCCGTGGCGTTTCAGGATCGGCATCATCATGGTGTGTGGACTAGCAGCTTGGGCACGCATGCTCGGGGCATGGGCTGCGCGGTCCATCATGCCACGGCTTGTCAGATATGGTGTGCTGACTGTCGCGGTGTGGCTCATGGCTTTCATGGTCGTTGGCTCCGCCATGGCGCAGCAGTCCGGCGCGACAGATGGCTTTAGCGCCTTCTGGAACAGCGACACGCTAACCGGCGACTGGGGCGGCGATCGGACGTGGCTCGCCGATCACGGCGTGTCGTTCACCATGACCTATACCGGCGATCTCCAGGCCAACACGCTGGGGGGCATCAAACAGGAGGCCGTTTATGACAGCCTGCTGGAGCCTCAAATCGATCTTGATCTGGAAAAGCTGATCGGCTGGAAGGGATTGACCGCACGCATCTCTGCGGTGGCGCTTTCAGGCCCAAGCCTCTCGTCCGGCTACGTCGGCAACCTTGCCAATGTCTCCAGCATCAACGGGCGGCCCGCGATACGGCTTTACAACGCCTGGCTGCAACAGAACCTCGCTGGCGATACCGTATCGATCCGCGCCGGACTGATGAACGTCGATGCGGAGTTCTTCGTCAGCTCGACCGCGTCGCTGTTCGTGAACAGCACGTTCGGTTGGCCCGCCATTCTGGCGCTCGATCTGCCGGGCGGCGGGCCCGCCTATCCGTTGTCCGCGCCCGGTGTGCGGGTGAAGCTGCAACCGACGCCAGAACTTGCGATCATGGCGGCGGTATTCAGCGGCGATCCGACGGGACACGACGGGTCCAACAGCCAGTCGGTGCTGCAGCCGGACGGCACACGGATCAGTTTCAACGGCGGCATCTTCGCCATCGCCGAGGCAGATCTGTCGCTGAACCAGGAAAAGAACGCGAAGGGAATTCCCCTCACTCTCAAGATTGGCGGGTGGTACCACAGCAGCACGCGTTTTGCCGACCAGCAATTCGACAACGACGGCCTGTCGCTGGCCGATCCGGATTCCGATGGCGTGCCACGCGATCATGTCGGCAATTGGGGCATGTATGGCATCGTCGATACAATGCTATACACGGCTGCCGGTGGTGACGGGTCCGGATTGTCGGCTTTCGCACGCGTGGCGGGCGCACCGGACGACGAGAACCTGATAAGCTGCTATACCGATGCGGGCCTGACGTACAAAGGTCTGCTGGCGCAGCGCAAAAACGACACGGCCGGCATTGCGGTCGCTTATATGCGGATCAGCAACCGAGCGCGCTCGCTTGATCTGGATACGCGCGAGTTCGACGACGAGGTGACCCTGCCCATAAGGAACCAGGAACTCGTGTTGGAGCTCAGCTACCAAGCACAGATCAATCCTTGGTGGACATTGCAGCCGGACGTGCAAGGCATAATCAATCCCGGAGGACATGTGGCGAATGACGACGGCCAGGTCCGGCCGGACGCGCTGGTGCTCGGCCTAAGAACCACAGTCACGTTTTAGCGGTCGAGCGACGGACCAGGATCACGCATGCCGATCTCGCATGGTTTGCTGGGACTGTACTGCGTCTGGCTGTCGCATTCGTACTAGCCACGTATCGCAGCCGCGTGACGAGCGCTCGCAAACCGCCCGCTGACTGACGGCCGCACTTATTGGCTCACCTGTGGTTGGCAGCCGCGCAACAGCCAGTCCTGCAATGGCCGCCAGAGCGCACGTTCGGCCGTGTGCCCGGCGGCCATACCGATATGGCCAGCGGCCGGTTCGTGCAGCACGGCGCCCTCGATCAGCGCCGCCAGGGGGCGCGCCGATTCCGGCGGCACGATGCGGTCACGCCCAGGTGCGGCAATGAACGTCGGCAATCGCAGCGCAGCCGGATCGACTGGCAAGCCGGCGATCCGCCATTCGCCGCGCAGCGGCGCATTCTCGCCGTACCACGCGGACAGGCATTCCCGCGCGACCGGTGCGGCCAGTGGAATACCGTCGTTCAGCCAGTCTTCCAGCGCGACGAACAGCTGCGCGCGGTCGCTGTCGGGATCGAGGCGCGTGAAGCTGCGATACTTCTCGGCAACGCCCCATGGATCGAGCATCGCGAACAGCACCTGCAACAGGTCGACCGGCAGGGTGTTGCTGAACATCAGCACCGGCTCGACCAACGGCAACATCGCCGCCGCCCGTTTCGCCTGCGCTGGATCGGGCGCGTGGAAATCCCAGGGCGCGGCGAGCAACACCAGCCCGCGCACCAGGTCTGGCCGGCGCTGCGCGGCGGCGACCGCCAGCGTGCCGCCCATGCAATAGCCGGCCAGCACCACCGGTCCGGCCGCGAGGTCACGCGCCGCCATGAGGGCGCGCTCCATCCGCCCGGCAACATAGTCAGTCAGGGTAAAACGGCGCTCGATCTCGCCCGGCCAGCCCCAGTCCAACAGCAGCGGCCGCGCGCCTGCCCCGGCCAGCCAGCGCAACATCGAATGGCCCGGTGCGAGGTCGAGCACGTAGGCGCGGTTCACCAGGCTGGGCACGAAGCAGACCGCCGGCCCACTGCCGCCATAGTCGAGCATGCGGCTGCCGCCCTCGGACCACACCTCCGGCGGATCGGGCAAGACGCGGCGCCAGGGATGGCGGCGGTAGGCCGCGATGCCCTCAATCAGGGCCGCGTCCCGCCGCAACGTCTCGGGCGGGGCGAACCCTTGCCGTGCCGCGGCCTCCCCTTGGGCCAGAGCGGCCTGCACCATTGCTGCGATATCCCTGCTCGACATCGGCGAGCCGGGCCTCCAGTTCGCCAATCCGGCGGGTGAGGCGCTCGATCGCAGCATCGCGAGGGTCAGGTGCAGTAGCAGCGGGCGCGGCCCCCGCCGCAGCAGCGGCCCCGGCGCGTCGCTCCGTGTGTTCATGCGGCAACGCCTGCAGCATGGCCGAGGCTGCGCCGGCCCACAGCGCCAACATCGCCTGCCAGGTCTCCTGCGTCTCTCGGTCGACGGCCAGCGCAGCCAGCTCGCTCTGCCACAGCGTGATCCAGTCCTGCGCCAGCTTGCGCAGATCCGGCGCCGCCGCGCCGTCGCCCGGGGCCGGACCGTTGGTCATGCCTCATCAACCCTCCTACGCGGTGCGACCATAGGCGGGGCGCGGCGTTCACGGAACCGGCAAACCCGAAATTGCTCACAATAGGGCTTTCGCAGGTGCGGCATTGACAGGCATGCTAGGATCCCGAGTTTCCAACCGAGGATCGCCTATGGCCGACACCCTCCAGTCACCGCCCGAGAGCAAGACGGCCGCCGCGCCCATTGTGGTGAAGAAGTACGCCAACCGCCGGTTGTACGACACGCGTAGCTCCAGCTACATCACGCTGGACAACCTCGCGGACATGGTGCGCCAGGGCGTGGATTTCGTCGTCTACGACGCCAAGACGAGCGAGGACATCACGCGCGGCGTGCTGACGCAGATCATCGTGGAGCAGGAGGGGAAGGGCAGCAACCTGCTGCCGACCGGCTTCTTGCGACAGTTGATCGGCTTCTACGGTGACCAGATGCAGGGGCTGGTGCCGAAATACCTCGAGCAGGCGATGACCGCGTTCGCCCAGCAGCAGGAGCAGATACGCGCGGCGATGCAGAAGACCATGGGTTCGATGGGCACTTTGTTCCCATTCGGCAACATGGAGGAAGTCGGGCGCCAGAACATGGCCATGATGGAGCGCGCGTTCAGCATGTTCTCGCCGTTCTACCGGCCGAGCGGCGAGCCAGGACCCGGCGGCACGCCCTCTGACGCGCGGTCCGATGAGATCGCCGAGCTGCGGTCGGAGATTGCCCGGCTGCGCCAGGAGCTTGCCGACGCAAAGAAGCGCTGATGCCAACGCGTGCGCATCCGCCGATCCCGTCGCACCCCGACGTCGTCATCGAATCGCAGCAGCGGGTGTGGGACGGTCGTTTCCCACTCGACGTGGTGAAGTTCCGCCATCGGCGGTTCGACGGCGCGATGTCGGGCACGAAGACCTGGGAGACCTGGCGGCGCGGCAGGGCAGCCGCGGTGCTGCCCTATGATCCCGAGGCCGACGTCGTTGTCCTGATCGAGCAATTCCGTTTTCCAGCGCTGGTCGCCGGCATCGAACCGGTGCTGGTCGAGCTGCCGGCAGGCCTGGTTGACGACGGCGAGTCGGCCGAACACACCGCGCGGCGCGAGATGATCGAGGAGATGGCACTGGCGGTCGGCGAGCTGCGCCACATCGGTAGCTATCTGCTGACGCCCGGCGGCGCCGATGAAGTGTGCGAACTCTATGTCGGCCGGGTCAGCGCGCCACTGGCCGATGCCGACGGCGTCGCCGGTCACGCCGGTATGGCGGCGGAGCACGAGGATATTCGCGTCCGCGTCTGGCCGGCACAGAAGGCGATCGACGCGGCGCTGGACGGCCGCCTCACCAACTCGGTGGCCGGCCTCGGCCTGATGTGGCTGGCGGCGCGCCGCGACCAGATTCGCGCCGCATGGAGAACCGCATGACAACCGAGAAGGTGTTCCTTGACGACCCGCGGCGACGCAGCGTGTCGTCGACAGTCATCGCCAGCGCGCCGGACGGGATCGTGCTCGATCGCACCGTGTTCTATGCGCGCGGTGGCGGCCAGCCGGGTGACGTCGGCGCGCTGCGCTGGGACGGCGGCGAGACGGCGATTGCCGACACAGTGAAGGGCGGGGGCGACACGATCCTGCACGTACCAGCGTCGGGTGCCGCGCTGCCGCCGGTCGGCGTAGCGGTCGAAGGGGAAATCGACTGGGATCGCCGCCACAAGCACATGCGCATGCATACCGCCATGCATTTGCTGTGCAGCGTCATCAAAGGCGCGGCGGTGACAGGAGGAGCGGTCGGCGCGGACCGCTCGCGCCTGGATTTCGACCTGCCCAACCCGCCGCCGAAGGAAGCGGTCGAAGCGGAGCTGAACGCGCTGATCGCCGCCGACCACCCGGTGCGCATCGAGTGGGTGGATGAGGCTGTCCTGGATGCCAATCCCGATCTGGTGCGCACGATGTCGGTGCAGCCGCCGCGCGGGTCCGGTCGCTTGCGACTGATGCGGATCGGGTCAGATGAGGCGCTGGTGGATTTGCAGCCATGCGGCGGCACGCATGTCACGCGCACGGGTGAGATTGGTCCGGTCAGCGTCGTCAAGATCGAGAACAAGGGTAAGCAGAACCGGCGGATTATCATCGCGCTGCAATAACGCGCGCCGGGTGACGTTGTACCACTCATTCGCTCTGCCGGTTCGCAGCGGTTCCAGGCAGTTGCACAATCGCTTATACCAGCCGACCTATCCAGTGACTGGTCTCGACCGAAAGCGGACATTCACACGGGATTTCTATTGCACATAATCCACTGAGAAGGTTCAGCCCGATACACAGTGCAGAATTCGCGAGATACCCACCCGCGGGGGCACGTATAGGATACGGCATGAAAATCGGCACGCCGCTCAGACCAAATGGTAGATCCCCATCATGCCGGAGATCATCGCGCCTTTACATTCGCTCGCGGACCACCGCGAGGCGATCACGCGCCTCCTAGCCGCGTACAACCCGCAAACGCTGGATACGCAGCGCTGCCGCGAGGCCCAACGGACCATGCGCGCATGCATTGCGAGCAGCGGGAACTGGCAGCACGATCACGCCAGGGTGGAAGGTGACGCGTCGTTCTGATTGCTGTGGAGACGGAGAAAGCCTGCCGCAGCTTGCCGAAT
Source organism: Acetobacteraceae bacterium (assembly GCA_030039695.1). Next base: position 5,194 of record JASHVB010000734.1, on the reverse strand, counting down.
AATCAACACCAATCGGTGGGGTCCGCGCCGGAACTCACCCGCTCACACCTTCGACCATGAATACGCGTCCTGTGCAGCTCTCAAGACGGAACAGCAGTATTCGCTGGTACTCAGGAGAGTTGTACCACTTGTCCAAAGCGGCGGCATCGGGGAACTCAACGACAACAATGGTTTTTGGCTCAGGACCGCCGTCCAATAGTTTCGTGGCGCCACCCCGGATGATGAAGCGTCCGCCATATTTTGCGACCGTGTCGGCAACCACCGCTCGGTATGGTGCAAGCCCAGCGGGATTTTTCACCTCAACGTCGGCGATCGCGTAAACCGCCATCACACCCTCCGCTTCAAGGCCCGATAAATCATTACGCGCACAAAAATTGCGGTCGAGCAAGAAGGAATTGCCGTCCCGCAAATTGTGCCCTTTATTAGAATCAAAGGCCGCTCAGCTGGTTCTGCGGGGCGGCCTTCAGGCAATCGTCGCGCTTGGCTTAGGCTGGCGGGTTACATGTCTCCCACGAGCGCCCGGTTTCTGCCGGCCGCCTTGGCGCCGTAGAGTGCCTGGTCGGCGCGGGACATAACCGGTCCGATGTCTTCATCTTCGTCAGCCAGTGCGGAGACGCCGAGGCTCAGTGTGGCCGGCATGCGAACACCCCCAACCTCGATCGGCGCCGCGGCAACCGCCTCCCGGATCCGCTCTGCTACAGCGAGGCTGTTCTCGCTGTCGCTTCCCGGCAGCAAGACGGCAAATTCCTCGCCCCCGACGCGCGCGAACAGGTCGTGTGGGCGGAGCTGAAGCGTCACAATATCTGCGATCTGCTGGAGCACGGCGTCGCCTGTCGCATGGCCGTAACAGTCGTTGATGCGCTTGAAATGATCGATATCCATCATGACCGCACCCAGCGCAGCCCCGGAACGGCGGGCCTCCTCGACCTCAACCGCCGCCCGCATCCCGAAATGGCGCCGATTGGCGATGCCTGTCAGCGCGTCAATCATGGCGAGTCTTTCCAGCTCCGCCGTGCGGGCCGCCACGCGCTTCTCCAGCTCGACGGTCAGGCGGGCCAGATTGCTCACCGTCTCATACGCCCGCAACGCCGCCACGACGGTCGTGAACAGCTTCATCGCGGTCATTTCCGCCTTGGCGGCGTAGCCATCGATGTCGTAGTTCAGAATGACATCCCGCTCGGGGGCCTGGCCGGGCTGGCCCGTACGCAAGACGATGCGCATGTCAGTGAGGCCAAGCTCGGTCCGGATGGTCCGGATCAGGTCCAACCCGGCGGTCTCGGTTTCCATGACCACGTCGATCAAAGCGAGGGCGATGTCGCACTCCGGACCCAGCTGCGCGCGCGCCGCGGCGGCCGAGGACGCGGTCAGGAGTTGTACGGCCCGATCGCGGAATCGCAGCCGCTTCAGGCTGAGCTCTGTAACCCGAAAGACGTCGGGGTCGTCATCAACCACCAACACGCGCCACGGCTCGCCCCCATGCCCCCACGCGGGCCCCTCATCGGCAGTTTCGGCCGCGAAAATCAGCTCATCGCCCGAAGACATCATCCCGTCCAAAGTTCCCTCCCGTATCAGCTAGGCAAGAACGGTCCTGGCAAGGTTCGCGCGGCGGTATGCCTCAGGCCGCATTTCAGGCGGATTTCGCGGGGGAGCCATAAGTGTTTCAGATGTTTCAGGCTTGGCTGGAGATATGTCAGGACGGTGCGGTTCGGAATTGAATCTCCGCCGCTCGGATCCAGACGCCACCCTGCGTGAGCATCGGTGTGGCGCCGGCGTTGTGACCCCGCCACAGGCAGAGACCCGTGCCACGTGAGATACGCGCAATCGAGGTCTCGGGAAGACCGTCGTTGCAATCAGGGCTCCGGCGCGGTGGCGTAGTTAGCCGATCGCGTCGGCGCATCGGCCCCGGGTGCGTCACCGGCGACGGAGCGGATGGCGCGAGTGGCAGGGGCCCGGGGAGATCGGGACCAGCAAAGTGCGTGCGAGGCGCAGAGCCGTGAAAGTGTGCCACCGGCGCTGGACCGCCGTCTCACAGCTGGCGTTCATCTGACAGGGTCGGCCGATGCCAGTTGCGGTCCACGCCGGATCGCGCTCAGGCGGGGCGACCGCGTCGGCGGATACGCCTCGGTGCTCGTGCTGGAAATCCCGGGCTCATTCAATCGGCTGAAACCTCTTCTCGGGGGAGTAACGCGGCCGGCGCAGGGCTGACCAAGGGCAGGCGCAGCACGAACCGGGTGCCCGCGCCAACTGTGCTCGTCACTTTGATCGTCCCGCCGAGCGGTCCAGTTACCAGGTTGTGCACGATGTGCAGGCCGAGGCCAGTATTGCGGGCGCCGCGGTTTGTTGTGAAGAATGGATCGAAGATCTTCGGTAAGACGTCCGAGACGATACCCTTTCCATTGTCTGCGACAGTAATCTGCACCCAGTCCGGCTCGATCCTCTGTGCCGACACCGTCATCGCGCCGCGTGTGCCCGGAGGGAACGCATGGACCAGTGCGTTCTCGGCCAGATTAATGATGATCTGACTGAGAATGCCCGGCACGCTGTCCATGAGAATGTTGGCGGGCAACTCGGTTACCAGGTTGATCTTTGCCCGGTCGAAGCGGTGGCGAAGCGTGTGAAGGATCTCCTGTAGCTGGCTCGCCAGGTCAAAGCGGCGTCGTTGCCCGCTCGTCTGGTCGGCGGCGACTTGCTTGAAGTCGCGGATGAGTTGTCCTGCTCGTTGGCAGTTCCGCATCAGGATGTCCGATAGTTCCCCGACCGTGCCGAGATAATTCTCCAGGTCGCTGCGTCGCAACTTTCCGGCGTCGACCAGGCTGAGAAGCCGCGCCGTCTCGTCGCGGGTCTGGGAGGACGCAGCCAGGGCGTTGCCGACTGGCGTGTTGATCTCATGAGCGATGCCCGCGACGAGCTGACCAAGACTTGCGAGCTTCTCTGACCGCAGCAAGCTTTCCTGTGCTTGCGTCAACTGAGCGAGCGCCTTCTCAGCAGCATCCTTGGCCTGCGTCAGTGCATGCTCGCGCCGGTCGGCCGCGGCGGCGGTGGCTCGGAAGACCCGAAGCGTTCCCGCCATGCGGCCGACCTCATCGGCGCTTTCCTTTGGCAAGGTCACGGTGAGGTCGCCCGTCGCCAGGCGCAGCATTGCCGATTTGATCTGGTCGAGCCGGACGGCCAGGTTGCGAAACACGTAGAGCCAGACGATCAATGCTGAGCAGAGGAGGCTGATGAGGGTTACTGCGATCATTCGGACAGTGCTGCCGCGCGCCACCTGCGCGGCATCGCGCGTGCCGGCCACCAGGGCATTGTTCTCCTCGGCAATAAGCCGGTCGACCTTGCCCAGGAGTTCCTTGGAGATGACGGTGTTCCGATCCAGCAGCGCCGTGCTGCGCGCGAGGAGCTGCAACTCCTGGCGGCGCTGCGGAACCACCCCGTCCGACCTCTCCGCGAGCGCAGCAAGGTGCAGCGCCGCACGCCCAATGTCGGCCATGCTGTCGCCAGAGAGGCTGGTGACGGCCTGCCGTAGCTCCGCCACCTGCCGTCGCAGCGCTACGGCTTGCAGATTGAGCTCGACGACGCTCGGGCTCTGGCTGGCGCTGAGCAGCGTGCGATAGACTGTGGCGAAGGCGAGCTGCACCCGGTCGAAGTCGTAGAGGGCGGTCAGCTCGCGGCGACGCTCAAAGACTTGACCATTCGCGCCCATACCGTCGACATCCGAGCCGAAGTCCCGCTGCACCGGTTCCGCGGCGCGCTGGAAGCTCAGATCAGCCCTCGTGGCCTCGGCGATCCCCATTGCCACCGCGGCTCGCACCTTGAGGCGCTCGCTGGTGGCGTTGATCAACGCGTGGATGTTGTCGAGCACTTCACCCACGGGCGCCAGCAGGGTGCTCTGCTCGGGTGCGTGCCCCACCTGCAGAGCCTGCTGAGCCGCGACCAACCCGGCCTCAGCTTGTTTGATCTCATCAATTTGCTGACGGAATAACGCCTGGTCCGTCACCGTGGAGATCGGTCGCGCGGCAGTGATCGCAACGGTGATGGCCCGGCCGGCCTGCAGGGCCAACCGGCTTGACTGAACGATAGTCGAGGCCCGCTGCTCGGTGATGGTCGAAACGATTCCGGTGACTTCCGACAATGCCTGGATCGCGACGACGGAAGCAAACAGCACGAAGCCCCAGACAATGGCGAAGGCGACGAGTAGAGTTGCCCGAATGCCCATGGGCAATGACCCTTCCGTCTCAGGGGGCGGTCGGCGCGTGCTCGATCTTGCCGTCGCGCCATCGATACCAGAGCCATTCGCCTGGTGCACCCATGACGTCACCCTGGGCATCGAACCGCACCTGGCCGATGATGGTGGCGAATTGCCCTGAATGGAGGGCGGCCGCCACCTTGGCGGTGTTGAAGCTGTTGGCCTGCTCTACCGCTTCAGCCCAGACCTGGACCGAGGCATATGTCAGGAGAGCCTGGCCGCCCAACTCCATGCCGCGCCGGTGGGCCAACTCGACCAGGGTCTTGCCGGCCGGCAGATCCAGGGGATTGGGCGAATAGGTGAAGATCACCGCTTCGCCGGCCTTGCCGGCTGCCTCCCAGAAGCTCGGCGCGATCAGCGCATCGCTGGCCAGAATGGCGATGGGCAGTTTCGCCGCTGCCACCTCGCGTGCGATCACGGCAATGTCGAGATCGTAAGCCCCGATGAAGACCGCCTCTGCTTTGGCATCGGCCATCTGGCGGACGAGCGCGTCGTAGCTTTGAGCGCCGGAGCGGAAGCTCTCATCCACCACCGGCCTGATGCCGTGGCTCGCCAGTTCCGAGCGCACAATACTTGCCAGTCCTTTGCCGTAGAGGCTGCCATCGTCGAGTACCGCGATCCGGCCTTGCGGCCAGCCCGCCGCGAGCCGCTGGCCGATGGTCCGACCCTGGTTGTCATCGCGGCCGATCATACGGAACACCGTGCCGAAGCCCATCTCGGTCAGGGTCGGGTTCGTCGAGGTCGGCGTGATCTGCAGGATGTGCGCCTTGGCATAGAAGGGCGCTGCCCGGATGCTGCAGTCCGAGCAGAAGTGGCCGATGACGACGGCCGGTGGATCCGAAACAATCTGCTGCGCGGCTGCTTCGGCCTGGTCCGGATCGCAGGCGTCGTCGACCGTGATGTATGTAAGCTTCTGCCCGAGGAGGCCGCCTTTTGCATTAATATCGTTGACAG
>JASHVB010000086.1 GCA_030039695.1 Acetobacteraceae bacterium | reverse complement strand
TTCAGGTCGGCGTAGAACTGCCAGATCAGCGATCGCACCTGCTGCTGAGCGGTGCGCTGGTCGTCAGTGAATGTGTCAAGCTTATGAATGAGACGTTCCGCGTGGATCCAGCACAGGGCGTGCTCACCGACGGCGAACTGCCCGGCGTCGTCACTGAGGATCACCCCCTCGCACAGAAATCCTTGCGACTGGACGCTGCCCGATTGGTACTCACCGCCCTGTGTCGCGTTGCACCGTCGAAAACGGCTGGATTCCGCCAGGTTTTAACGGACGGTGTCACGTTGCCGGTTGGACGGGTCTGATGCACTTTCGGTGCAGGGTCCTCGTAGACCGACCGACCAGGTTGCTGAAACTGCTGCACGATCTGCCGCCCAACACCCGGACATTGGGATTGTGCCGCAATTAACCTAGGGCTGCTGACTTTTCTTGTGTTTTCAATGATATGCGTCGCGAGCTGGCCCACGCGTGCACCGAAAGTGCATCAGACCCCAATTAGTGGCAGCGCGACAGCGACCAGTCCCTCGCCGACGATCGCGACGGCGGCTACCAACAACACCACGGGGTCGCCGAAACCCGCCAGCGATTCCTGTATCGTCAGCACACCGCTCAAATTCAGTGCCAGCACGACAAGGATTGCCGCCACGTCGGAGCGCGGACGGCGCCACGCAAACAGCGCGACGGCGCCGGCAAGGATAACGAATGCGGTGAGGATTCCCTCGGTCAACACGCCGTCACGCCGAGCGATAAGATTATCGGTAGCACTAACAACATCATTGTCAGGACACCGGGGCTAACCGTTGCTCACCGAAGGGCCCAACGCCAGTTGCTCCCTCGCGCGTGGTCCACGGACCTGCCGCTGGCGACGTTCGGTCAACGACAGACCGACACCTTGAGGCCCTGTTTCGAACGCCGGCATCTACTCCACGCCATCGCAATGGCCGCCCAGCGGACCCGAGGCGCAACACACCACGGCGTTCGGCTCCGACGACTTGTTTGCGTCCGAGTTGGAGGCGCTTCCGAACAATATTGTATTCATACGATGTGCCGCAGGTAACCGGCTGATATCCATGAAGGAAAAGGACGGGGTTCAACGCAACGAACACGATCAACGAAACGCAGATTGAGCCGTGCCAGCCCGCCCGCCGATTGACGGAACACTGTTCGCGAGCGTTTCTCCTTTGAATAGTTTACTACGACCTTTTCGGGGGGACGGTTGCGCGTGTAACGGCAACAATCTCCAAACTCAGCTCATTTCACCTTACCTCCCGCCCCGGCTTCCAAGGCGTGCGCGTTCTGCTGGAGCTTGTCGAGCACGTCCCCGACACTCCAATGTTCAGGCCGCTGCCTTGGCGGGAACTCGGTCAGTGTTTTGATCCATTGCTGGACCAGTGCTCCGGCCGGTAACAGCATGAATAGGCGATCCGCGCGCCATTTTGAGTAGAAGAAGTCGCCGGAAACGTCCGCATTCTCGAACGGATCTGTCCGCAGGTTAAAGAGCTTCGGCACCCTCAACGGCACAAATGGCTCCTGCCATGCCAGGAGTCCCTCCGCGCGTTGCTCAATGAAATGGATTTTCCAGTCGCCGTAGCGGAGCGCCATCAGATCGCCCTCGTCACTCCAGTAGAGGAATCCGGGGCGCGGATTCTCCTTCACCTCACCCTTCCAAAACGGAATCAGGTTGTAGCCATCGAGGTGGACCTTGAAAATCTTCGTGCCGTCCTGGTGGCCTTGCTTGACCTTCTCGACAATGTCTGTCTCGCCCGCCGCTGCCAGCAGAGTCGGCAGCATGTCTTGATGTGAGAAAACGTCGTTGTAGACCGTGCCCGGCTTTATCACGCCCGGCCACCGGATCGCGCAGGGCACACGCCAACCGCCCTCCCAATTGGTGTCCTTTTCACCGCGGAACGGCGTGGTTCCGCCGTCGGGCCAGCTCAATTCCTCCGCGCCATTGTCGGTCGACCACATCACGATGGTGTTGTCGGCGATCCCCAATTCGTCGAGCTTGGCGAGCAGCTGTCCGACGTGCGCGTCGTGCTCGACCATTCCGTCGGGATAGATGCCAAGTCCCGTCTTGCCCTCCGACTCCTTCTTCAGATGGGTGAAAACGTGCATGCGGGTTGAGTTCCACCAGCAGAAGAACGGCTTACCGGCCTTGTGCTGGCGCTCGATGAATTCGAGGGATGCTGCGGTGATTTCGTCGTCGATGGTTTCCATACGCTTCTTTGTCAGCGCGCCGGTATCCTCGATCTTCTGCGTACCGTCCGGCTGTGCCCACGAATGCAGGACGCCACGCGGCCCGAACCTTTTCTTGAATTCCGGGTTCTTCGGGTAGTCGGGGTTCTCGGTCTCTTCCTCCGCGTTTAAGTGGTACAAATTGCCGAAAAACTCGTCGAAGCCATGCACGGTTGGCAAGAATTCGTCCCGGTCGCCCAGGTGGTTCTTGCCAAATTGTCCCGTTGCATAGCCCATTGGTTTGAGTAGGTCGGCGATAGTCGGGTCTTCCGCTTGCAGGCCAATCTTTGCACCTGGCATACCGACCTTTGTGAGGCCGGTGCGGATCGGCGATTGTCCGGTGATGAATGCCGCGCGGCCCGCAGTGCAACTTTGCTGGCCATACCAGTCCGTAAACATCGCGCCTTCCTTGGCAATGCGGTCGATATTTGGGGTCCGATAGCTCATGATGCCGTGGTTGTAGGCGCTAATGTTGAACCAGCCAATATCGTCGCCCCAAATGATGAGGATATTCGGTTTACGCGCATCAGCCATTGCAACCTCCCTTGTTAGTTCATTGAACTCTACGTCATGCGTAAGAGCACAGCGAAAAAAGCAAACAAGCCGATGAAGACGAGAAGGATGGCCACGGCAAGAGCGGCCGACTGCATACGCTCCTGCTTCACTCCGGCAATCGCGGCGAATGGTCCACTCCACAGATAGCGCAGCGTCCACCAGTACTGCCAAATCGAAATCAGCAGCGCCAGCACGCCGGCGGCGATCAACGCCAGCCCCAGATACCGCGGCGCCCTCGGCAAATAGGTCGGATTGGCGCCAACAAGCTGTTGCAGATGATTGAGGTACTGGACGATCGCGAAGCCGAAGCCGATGAGTGCGACCGCGGTGCGAAGCCACGCCATCAGCGTGCGCTCAAGGCTGAGTCGCGTACGAATCCACCCGAAGTGGCTATCCGCAGTCACCCTGACCTCGAACCGCTCCATTGTGCCCTTAACCCGACATATGAGCTGGTGGCAGGTGGCCGGCTAGACGATCACGCACATTGGCGTCCACCGTTCGGCTCAAGAGGAACAGCCAGAACACCTCGCGCTCGCCGAGCACGGAGAAAAGACAAGTGAACACGGAGAACGGCACAAATATCAGGAACATGATCAAGCTGTCGGCGATACCCTCGAAGAAGATCGGACCGACGGGATGGTAGGGCGAGTCCCCCACAGTTCGGCTATGGATCCAGCCTACAATTAGTTCCTCGGCCGTGGCGAGGATGAGCAGGACGATGAGGGTCATCAGGGCATAATGCAGCGTCGGCCAGATCAGCGGTTTGTCACGAAATCGTTCTCCGATGTGCAGCATGCGCCCGACAAGCATGAACTTGGCCAGGATCACGGCCTTGATCCCCGCGATGCCCAAATGGTGAGAGTGATCCCCAGGCCTTGCAGCACCGCGCCCTTGAACAGCCTTCGCCTGGTGCATCTCACTCCACCTCCTCTGAAGAAAAGCTAGCTTGCCTGATTGTATGTGACGCAACTTGCAGAGGTGGCGGACAAGCGGCTATGCAAAAACGGCAACTCCTTTTACAAATTATCGAAGGCGAATAACTCGTTGCTGAAATCCCCTGGCGCGCGCCGAAGGGTCACTTCACGACGTCTGGACGGTTCACGTTGGTCCCTCGCTCACCTCGCGTCGGATCTGCCGGTCATGGCTGCGGGCTCGCTGCGTAATATCGGAAGACTATTCCCGGGCGTGGCTTGGCGGATTGCTGGTTCCCGTGGCGAGCGCACGCAGGTGTTGATACCGCGCAGGACTCATTCCGAGTATGGGAGCGCAGAGTTCCTTGAGGGTCCGTTCAGATACGCGGATGCGTTTGCAAATTGCGGATATGGGCAACGGTTCTTCCGTATGCTTCGCCAGGTAGGTTTCGAACCGCATCAACACGTTGCTCCCGTTAGGATCAGCTACTTTGCCGCTCACCTCGGCATTCGCGAGACAGTTCACCAATGCCCAGACCAGTTCTTGCTCCAGCGCACGCGCAACCTGCGGGTGGTCAATGAGGGATAGCCGTGTCTCGGCGATGCGAATCGCTTCGGAATGCGACTTTAAGAGCTGCCTCCAATCCGCTGATACCGAGCGCAAAATCATGCCAGGCAAGGTAACAAAATCGCGGCCCGCAAGCATCATGCCGAGATCCCGCAGCACGGTCGTCTCTAATGAAATTACGCTCCACCTGGTTGAGCCCAATGTTCTTTGGTGCGTACGAGCACCATCGCGATAGAGGACGATCTCTCCCGCCTTGATCTCCATACCGTCGCACACCAGTACGGAGCTCCTATCCAGGGGAAAGAACACGGATGACCGGTCGGGGGGTAAGGAAAGATAGCCGACCCGCCGCACCGTCTCGCGCGCATGAACAAGCAGGAGAGCACGCAACTCCATCCAGGTCAGCCGCGCACGAAAGGGCTTCGCGGGTGCCACCACGAGTTGTGCGCTGCCGGGAAGGCGCGCTTCGAAATCTCTGACGTCGGTGTAGAGAACGGAGCCACCGCCTCCCATCCGTCATTCCTTCTCGCACGGGATAATGGCGCTGGCTAGAGCCTCGTGATCCTGGATCGTGCGGAAAGTGCGGAGCGGCCGCTATGCGAAAACGGAGCCCGGCCGCGGGAAATCTTTGCTGTGTGGAGGGGGATCACCTTGTCGGCGGCCGAGTGTCACTGATGGCGGCTCGCCGAATAGCACTCGATACGACACTGCGAAACGGCCTAGCTCACCAAAACCGAACTGCGTCGCGATGTCGGTGACGGTAGTCGTCCTGCGATCCGCCCGGACGAGCGCGCGCTGTGCCATGTTCATTCGCCGTAGCCACAGATAGCGGCGGGGACTCATGCCAAGATGTTCCTGGGAATAGGCACGCAAGCTGCGCTCTCCGATACCAACCGCAGCGCAGATCTCGGGAACGTAAAGCGGCTCGTCTGGCTTAGCCTCGAGCAATTCCTCCAAGCGCCGCATGACCCTGCTGCCTGCCGGGCTGATCCGGGTCGTATCCATTTCGTCCCCAGCAACCAAACACGCTACCGCCGCATGGATGAGAGCCTGCCCGACGGCC
>JASHVB010000733.1 GCA_030039695.1 Acetobacteraceae bacterium | reverse complement strand
GTTCGTCCCCGGCGACGATGTTGAGGGTCGGGTCCTCGCGGATGACGGTGTGCGGACACGCGCCGGCCTCGATCGCGGCGACACGAGCGGGATCGATCAGCCCGGAGCGGCGGATGCGTTCGGCGTCTTCCTTCGTGACCAGATCGTTGGTGACGACGGCGAGGTTGGCGCCACGGCCGCTCATGATCGGTATCAGGCGCTCGATCAACGCGGTCTTGCCCGACCCGACTGGACCGCCGATGCCGATGCGTGCGGCGCTCATCGCAGCATGTAGCGCCGAGCGAGCGGCAGCTCGCTGACCGGCGCACAGGTGGCAAGCACCCCGTCGGCGAACACCTCGAAAGTCTGCGGGTCGACGCGGATGTTGGGGCACGCGGCGTTGTGCACCATATCGGCTTTGGTCAGGCCACGCGTCCCCTGCGCTGGCAGCAGGTGTTTGGTCAGACCAAGCCGTGCCGCCAGCCCGTCCTCGATCGCCGTGGGATGCACGAAACAGGCAGAGAGTGCCGGCGCCGCGCGGCCGAACGCGCCCCATTGCGGCCGCAGCATGACCGGTTCGCAGGTCATCAGAGAGGCCGCGCTGTCGCCCATTGCGCCCCAGGCAATGAACCCGCCCTTGATCACCAGTTCCGGTTTGATCCCGAAGAAGGCCGGCCGCCACACCACGATGTCGGCGAGCTTGCCGTCTTCGAGCGAACCGACATGCTGTTCGATGCCGAACGTTCGTGCGGCGTTCAGTGTGTATTTGGCGATGAAGCGCAGGATGCGCGCGTTGTCGCCCCGGTCCGACTGCTCCTCCGGCAAAGGTCCGCGCTGACTCTTCATCTTCGAGGCGAGCTGCCAGGTGCGGCAGATCACTTCGTGGATGCGTCCCATGCCCTGGCTGTCCGAGCCCAGCATGGATATCGCACCTATATCGTGCAGCACGTCTTCGGCGGCGATGGTCTGCGCCCTGATCCGGCTCTCCGCAAAGGCGACGTCCTCGGGGATCGCGGGGTTCAAGTGATGGCACACCATCGTCATGTCGAGGTGCTCATCGAACGTGTTGACCGTGTAGGGGTTGGTAGGATTGGTCGATGAAGGCAGGCAGTTCGCCACTCCCGCCACGCGTATGATGTCGGGTGCGTGGCCGCCGCCGGCACCTTCGGTGTGGTACATGTGGATCGTCCGACCGGCGATCGCTGCCAGCGTGTCCTCCACGAAGCCGGACTCATTCAGCGTGTCGGTGTGCAGCTGAACTTGAAAATCCATCTCATCCGCGACCCGCAGACAAGCGTCGATCGTGGCGGGCATCGCCCCCCAGTCTTCGTGGATTTTCAGTCCCAAGCAGCCGGTGCGCAGTTGCTCGCGCAAACTCTCCGGACGATGGGAATTGCCGCGGCCGAGGAAGCCAAAGTTGATCGGCCAAGCCTCTGCTGCTTGCAGCATCTTGCCCACGTTGAACGGGCCGCCGGAATCGATTCCAACGGTAATCGGCCCAAGCGAACCGCCAAGCATCGTGGTGATGCCGCTGGCGATCGCGTGCTCGCAGAGACCAGCGGAGTCAAAATGCACGTGGACGTCGATGCCTCCGGGTGTGGCGATCAGCCCCTCGCAATCGCGCACCGTCGTCGCCGCCGATACGATCAAGCGCGGATCGACATTGTCCATGATCGCGGGATTGCCCGCCTTGCCGAAGCCAACGATCCTTCCGTCGCGAACGCCAAGGTCGCCTTTGACGATCCCAAGCACCGGGTCAATCAGCACGACGTTGCAGAGCAGCAGATCGAGCGCACCCTGTGCGCTGGTCACACCCGCTGCAAGCCCCATGCCGTCGCGCAGCGTCTTGCCGCCGCCGTGCAGACACTCGTCGCCATAGACGGCGTGGTCGTGTTCGATCACCGCGACGAGTGACGTATCAGCCAGACGCACCGAATCGCCAGTGGTCGGGCCGTAGAGCGCTGCGTATTCGCGCCGGGAAATCGTCGCCACGGCGGGCCTCTAAGCGCCGCGAAAGCCGGCCGCGCGGGCACGCGCGAGTGCCGCGGCCTGGCCCACGGCATCGAGCGCGGCACCTTGGGTCAGGTTGTTCAGTCCGGTCAGTTCCTGTGCACCGCCAAACGCGACGAGCGTCACCTGCTTAAGCTGGCCCGGCTCGAATCGCACCGCGGTGCCGGCGGGTACATCCAGGCGCTTGCCATAAGCGACCGCACGGTCGAACTCGAGCGCACGGTTGGTTTCGAAGAAATGATAGTGCGAGCCGACCTGAACCGGTCGGTCACCGGTGTTAAGGACACTCAGCGTCACGGTTGCCCTGCCGGCATTGAGCGTCACGTCGCCATCTCCCGCGATGATGACGCCCGGTTCGATCGCCTGCGCCGATGCGCCTTCCCCCGGCCGGATCGGTTCATGCACCGTCACCAGTTTCGTGCCATCGTTGAACAGCGCCTCGACCTGCAGCATCGGCAGCATCGCGGCGACGCCGGGCAGGACATCGGCCGTGGTGAGGATAGTCGAGCCAAAACCCATCAGATCGGCGACTGAGCGACCGTCGCGTGCTCCTTCCAGAATGGCATCCGAAATGATCGCGACGGCCTCGGGGTAGTTGAGCTGCAGCCCACGCGCTTGGCGGCTGCGCGCGAGTTGGGCGGCCGTGTAAATGACGAGGCGCTCCATCTCCGTCGGTGTAAGCAGCATCGGAACCTCGGGTCAGTTAGCGAACAGCCGCACGCCGGCACGTGCGTGACGCGCGGCCGCCAAATCAAGCAGCGGCAGAAAGCCCTCGATCGGCGCGTCGTCGGCGGGCGGCTCGAGGGCGAGGTCGGCGAGCAGGGGCAGCGTTGCCGCGATAGCAGCCTGCGCCTCGATCGCACCGACGCGGCCGAGCCGCACGCTGGTGGTCGCGAGGGCGGCAATGGCGGCGTAGCCGGCGGCAGCGGTCGCCGCGCCTTCCGCCATGCCCAGCGCCTGGAAGATCGCGCCCTGCATCACCGGCAGATGCCCGCGCAACACAGCTTGCGCGCGGGCGCGTTGCAGGCGCTGCGCCGTCGGCTGGCCAATGCGGGCATGGGCCGCGAGCATCGCGGCGCCATTGCGGCGCGACCCCTCGCGCAGCGGCGCGACCAGTATAGCCAACTCAAGCGCATCGTCCGCCGCAGCGATGCGCCCGATATCGCCTCCCGCACGGTAGGCACGGGCAAGTGCCACGCGGTCTGCGCTTGCCCATCGGTGCAGCAGAAGGTCCCGCATCACGCCTGCCAGTGCCTGACCACCCTCCGGAAGGCCTTGTGCCGCCAACCCTTCCAGGCCACCGGAAAAGGCGAAGGAACCGCTCGGAAACGCGCTGTCGGCCTGCCAGATCGCGCGCAGCAGGTTCAGCATGACGGCCCTACGTGCGTTGTCGCGGCCTGGCTGTCCTCGATGGCAGCTGCAACACGATGATCCGAAATCAGCGCGCCGAGGCGCGCGAGATAGTCCGCCTCCGGTGCCTCGAGCGCGACCATCAGACACGCCCCGTGGAAGCGCACGCGCCAGTGCAGGTTGCCCGCGTGGTAGCCAAGCTCCAGCGCATCGGCGACGGAGCGCGGCGTGAGCCGCAGCCATCGTTCGGCGTTCACCCGTACCACGATGGCGCGGGTTGGCTCTAGCAACAGCACCGCGCCGTCGTACAACTTCTGCTCGCGCGGCAGGGCGACGGCAATTTCGGTGCCGGCCTGCGTATGGGCGCGCAGGCGGCGCCGGTTGATGTCTGCCGGTTCGATCAGCAGGGCATCAACCAGCCCCTTGTGTTCC
>JASHVB010000085.1 GCA_030039695.1 Acetobacteraceae bacterium | reverse complement strand
GGGCTGTGCGACGAAGGAGATCGCACGCCGGCTGAACCTCGCGATCGGCACGGTGAAGGTGCACCTCGCTGCGATCTATCGCGCGCTGGGAGCGCGCAGCCGGCTAGAGGCGGTCGCCAAGGCGCGCGGAGGCTTCACCCTGCCGCCCACATTGCTGCCCGCTGGTTCGCGGACGGCCGAACGGCTCAATTGAACGCATGCTTTGTCATGGGGCGTTCGCCAGCGGCCGTGGCACCTGAGCAGGCGTCTGGATGAAACCGGCGTTGGCGCCCGCCGTGTCATGGCCGCGCTTGGCGCGGCCAACCATGGCATTACCGGGTCGCGAGGCGCGAAGGGATCGGTGAGCGAGCGAACCACGCCCGAACGTCATGCAACGGATCGGTTGAGCGCGGCGTTGCCCACCATGTCATGACGAAGGCCATCCAGTCTCAAAAGGTCGCGCGCTTGGATAATGGGCACGCGCGCGGGTCGTCCTGCGACCGAACGCGGCCGGTAGGACGTTTGAGGAAGCACCCGTTGCGTTGATTTCGATGATCTCCACGTTGCTGCTGACACCCGTGCAACTGATTGCGGCAAAGCTCACCATCACATCGGCGTCGGTGACCATGCCGTTCCCGGGCTGTCGGGTAAGACAAGTCACGTTGGGTGGTGCACCTGTAACGTCAGGCAAGCTGGACCATCCGCACGTCGCTGTCGGGGTCGGTCCGGCCGCCGGCAGGCACGGCCGGGAGCTGTTTTGCGTTGCGGGTGTGGTCGCGGGCGACCGCGATTGCAGCGTCTGACGCCGCTTGCCGTACGTTGACGCCGCAGCGCTGATTGATGGCGTGAACCAATCCCCCCTGGGGGAATGGTGCGCAACACAGAGCTAACAGCGGAGTTTCTTCCGATCAGGCACAGCGCCTAGTCCGAACGGCTTAGGCCGAAAGGCGAAGGCTTAGGCCGTCAGGTTCGCCCGGCGCTTCGGCCTTCTGGCGGAGTTTACCCGCAAGGTCGATGTCACGAATATCACGCAAATTCACGGATCGGCGGAGAGGAGGGGAATGATGCTTGTCCTGCGAGTTGGCAAAATACCTTGCTGCCGCGGAAGCAATGACCTGGTCGAACTGTGTCAACAGGGCGCACGCTGCGAGCATGCCGAATCGGCGCGCGACGCGTTCGACTTCCTTCGCCTCTACGACTACGATTTGGTGCTGATGGACTTGCACCTGCCCGATATGCCGGGGCATGAAGTGGTACGCATGATGCGCGCCGCCGGCTCCAAGGTGCCTGTGCTGATGATCGCCGACGCCGCGACGGCGCAGCAGAAGGCGAAGGCCCTGGACCAGGGGGCCGACGACTTCATCATGGTTCCCTGCGACCTCCAGGAGCTGATGGCCCGCATCCGCGCCATCGTCCGTCGCAGCCAGGGCCACACCAACTCGACACTGCGGCTCGGCCCGGTTGAGCTGAGTCTTGACCGTCGCGAAGTGCGCATTCATGGCACGCACCTCCATATCTCGCGCCGTGAGTTCGCCGTGCTCGAGCTGCTGTTTCTCAAGCAGGGCGTTATCCTGAACAAGACCGCGTTCCTCAACCACCTGTATTGCGGCATGGACGAGCCGGATATGAAGACGATCGACGTCATCATCTGCCGGCTGCGTAAGAAACTGGCCACGGCTGGTGTACCGACCCTGATCGATACCGTTTGGGGCTGCGGCTATATCCTGCGCGATCCGAGCGTGGCCCCGCCGATGATCACCACGGAGCCCGTCTGGTCGGTACCGGTAGCAGCGGCCGCTTGAGCTGCGCGCCGCCGGACGCGAGGGCGCCAGCGGCGGGCGTAACCGAGGCGAACTCTCGCTCACGTCTCGTTTTGCGGCGGCGAAGAATCCCGGCGGGGCGATCAGAGCAGCGTTGCCGGGATCTCTGTGCCGGGGCACTTGGTTCGAGGTACCAGGCCGCGGTGCTGGCGCGACGCGGCGTGGTTGCCGCCGAACAGCCCGGGTGAGTATCCGGCAACCCGGTCAGACGCGAGCGGAACCAACGCCTGCATGCGAGCGCGAGGCGCCGCGGATTAGTCTGGCAGCCCCTTGCCCGGCGCCAGCTCAAGCCACATCGCGTTCAGCGCGGCGAATGCGGCGGCGAAGCTCAGGCCCAGCACCCAGCTGAAATACCACACGTGGCGGCTCCTTCAGTATGTCATGTGCGGATCGGCCTCGATGTCCTTCGCCGTGACCGGGCCGCTCAGCACGCGGTAGACCCACGCCGTATAGGCGAGGACAATCGGCAGCAAGATCACCGTGGCAATGGTCATCACCAGCAGCGTCATCGCCGAGGACGACGCATCCCACACGATCAGGCTCGAGTTCGGATCGGTCGACGATGGCAGCAGGAATGGGAACAGGCTGATGCCGGCAGTGGCAATCACGGAGGCAACGGAGAGGCCGCTGATAACGAAGGCCAGGCCACGGAGACGGCCGAGCGACGCAAGCAAGGCGGTCAGCAGCGCACAGACGATAGCGAGCGCCGGTACCACCGCGGCGATGGGCGTCGCGCCGAAGTTAGACATCAACGCGCCAACCTGGCGCGTGACCTGCTTGGTGAGCGGATTGGATGGCGCATTAACCCCGGCGAACGATTGCACCACGTAGCCATTAAGCTGCGCCGCCCAGACGCCGCCGATGACGAACAACACCGCCAGCGCGACGCCGCAGATCATCGCGGCGCGTCGCGCACGCGCTTGGACGGCGTCCTCGGTCTTGCAGGCGAGCCATGCCGCCCCGTGCATCGTGAGCATGGCGACGCTGACCAGGCCGCACAGCAGCGCGAACGGATTGAACAAGCCCAACAGGTTGCCGGTGTAGGTCATCCGCAGCGTGTCGTCGAAACGGAATGGCACGCCTTGCAGGACGTTACCGAAGGCAACGCCGAACACCAGCGCGGGTACCAGGCCGCCGACGAACAGCGCCGCGTCCCATATATTGCGCCAGCGCGTGCCCTCCAGCTTGCTGCGGTATTTGAAGCCGACGGGGCGCAGGATCAGAGCGCACAGCAGTAGCAGCATCGCCAGGTAGAACCCGGAGAACGCGACGGCGTAGAGCGGCGGCCAGGCGGCGAAGATCGCGCCGGCGCCGAGGATCAGCCACACTTGGTTGCCTTCCCAGACTGGGCCGACGGTGTTGATGACGACGCGCCGTTCCAGGTCGCTGCGGCCGACGAACGGCAGCAGGATCGCCGAACCCATGTCGAAGCCGTCCATGACCGCGATGCCGATCAGCAATACGCCGAGCACCGCCCACCATAGCAGCCGCAGGAATTCGTATTTGGACATGGTGCGCTCCTATTCCGCGGCGATCGCCAGGGAGGGTTTGGCGGTAGGCGGCGCCAGGTCGGGGCCGCGCCGGATGGTCCGCACCATCAGGTAAACCTCGACCACGGCCAGCACCGAGTAGAGCAACGCGAACCCGGCGAGCGAGATCCACACATTCGCGACGGGCACGCTGGACACCGACAGAAACGTTGGCAGCACGCCGTCGATCGTCCAGGGCTGGCGGCCGACTTCCGCAACGACCCAGCCGAGCTCGGCGGCCACCCAGGGCAGCGGCAGCGACCACAGGCAGACATGCAGCAGCCAGCGGCGGCTTTCCAATGCACGGCGCGAGGCCTGCACAAACATCGTGGCGAACAAGACGATGAAGTAGAAGCCAAGCGCCACCATGATGTGGAAGCTAACGAACACCGGCAGCACCGGCGGAATCGTGTCCAGCGCGGCCGCCGCAATCTGCTCGTCGCTGGCGTTCGTGACGGTGGGGGTGTAGCGCTTCAGCAGCAGCGCGTAGCCCAGGTCGTCGGCGTGCGCCTGGAAGGCGGCCAGCGCGGTGGCGTCCTTCGGATTGGCGCGCAGTGTCGCCATCGCTGAATAGGCGATGATGCCGCTTTTGATACGTTGTCTGACGTCCGCCACCAGATTGTCGATGCCAGCCACCGGGCCACTGATCGAGCGTGTGGCAATCAGCCCGAGCAGCCAGGGTATACGCACGGCGAACTCGGTTTCGTGTGTTTTGATGTCGGGGATGCCAATGACGGTGAGAGAGGCGGGGGCGGGTTCGGTGCGCCACATGCCCTCGATCGCGGCGACCTTCATTTTCTGGTTCATGCTGGCCAGGTAGCCGCTCTCGTCGCCCAGCACGACGACCGAGAGCGCGGATGCTAGGCCAAAACTGGCGGCGACGGTCATCGAGCGGACCGCCAATCCGCGATACCGCCCGCGCAGCAGGTAGAAGGCGCTGATCGATAGGACGAACATCGATCCGGTGACGTAGCCGGCGGACACCGTGTGCACAAACTTCGCTTGCGCCACCGGGTTGAACACCACGGCCCAGAAGTTGGTGATCTCCATGCGCATGGTGGCGATATTGAAACTGGCGCCGACCGGGTTCTGCATCCAGCCATTGGCGATCAGTATCCACAGCGCCGATAGGTTGGTGCCCAGCGCCATCAGCACGGTACAGGCCAGGTGCTGCACCGCCGTCAGGCGTTTCCAGCCGAAGAAGAACAAGCCGATGAACGTGGCTTCCAGGAAGAAGGCCATCAGGCCTTCGATGGCGAGCGGCGCCCCGAAGATGTCGCCGACATAATGGGCGTAGTAGGCCCAGTTGGTGCCGAACTGGAATTCCATGGTCAGCCCGGTGGCGACGCCGAGGGCGAAGTTGATGCCGAACAACGTGCCCCAGAATTGCACCATGTCGCGCCAGACGACGCGGCCGGTGGTGACGTAGATGCTCTCCATGATCGCGAGGATGATGGAGAGGCCGAGCGTCAGCGGCACGAACAGGAAGTGGTACATGGCCGTCAGGCCGAACTGCAGGCGGGAAAGTCCAACCAGGCCCATGCTGAGTCACCCTCAACTGACACCGAACTCGTCGGAAGACACGCCGCGCCTGCCTTGATGCCACGCGGTGCCGCCCGCATCCAGGGGTGCGGCAGACCCCGGCGCAGGATCACGACGGCGCACGTCCCTGCATTGATCCAGGTCAACCGGGACCGCAGTCCATGCGCCGTCGGGGTCGAGTCGCCAACAATGGTACTGCTACACCGACCCCGCCTTGGCGCCCAGGGCGTTGAACACTCTGGCCGCCGGGCAAATTCCTGTTGCGCCAGCTTGCATCGGGTTGAGGTCGCCGAACGCGGTGAACAGCACTCACCACGGACTTACCCGCCAGACCATCACGGCACTCAGTGCCACCATGGAGCCGGCGAAGCGATGAACCGTGTGATCGATGAACGCGACCGGGGTCTGCGTTATCAGGACGCGGCGAGATGGCTGCGCGTCCAGCGCGCGATGCCGTCGGCGTTCATCACGCCAGCGGTCTGCGCCAGAACCGAACCGTTGCGAAATAAGTACATCGCAGGAATGCCGCGCACACCAAGACGCGCCGACACGTTCGGCGCCTCGTCGGCATTCAACTTCAGCAGGCGAACCTCCGGCTCCAGCATGGTGGCCGCACGTTCGAACTGCGGCGCCATCATCCGGCATGGCCCGCACCATGGGGCCCAGACGTCTAGCAGCAGCGGAATGTCGCTCGAACGCAGGTGCCGCTCGAAGCCGGTTTCATCCACTTCGGTCGGATGTGCCGAGAACAGCGCGTGATGGCACGCGCCGCAACGCGCGGCCGCGGCGGGACGGTCGCGCGGCACACGGTTCAGCGCACTGCAGGACGGGCAGACGATCTGAGCGGATGATTTCATTGCACGCCGCCTTCGGTTTTACCGCTTGACAATATATTCATATTATCGTAACTATACAAGTAGGAAGATGTTCGAATGAAGCTCGACCCAGAACGCATGCAGTCCGTGGCGGACGAGGCGAGCGAATTGCTCAAATCGCTCGGTAACCGGCACCGGCTACTGATCCTCTGCCAAGTAACGGAAGGCGAACGCTCCGTCGGTGAGCTGGCCATGTTCCTCGGCCTGCGCGACTCGACAGTCTCACAGCACCTGTCGCTGTTGCGGCGCGATGGCTTGGTGCAGGCCCGGCGCGACGGCCAGACGATCTGGTATTCGCTCGCCAGTGCCCCGGCGCGGCGCGTGCTGGAGACGTTGTTCACGTTGTTCTGCAAGCCCGAATCCGTGTGCGAGTCGCACCGCAACCCAGCTCCAGGCCGACGGAGCCGAATGTCATGATGCTGCCGAACGCCGGGCCGCGGAGCCTGTCCAGGTACCTGCAAGCCTCCGCCTTCAGGCGGCGGAGGTTCATGACGCTTCGAATCCAACCTGCGAAACCGGCGCACGCAAAGCTCGGACAGATCACCGAAACGATTGTTCGCTTGCCCGCTGCAGCTCCCGATATCACGATGGACGCATGAGTATCCCGATTCGCGTCCGCCGCCTGCCGCACGGCGATGGTCTGCCGCTTCCCTCCTACGCGACCGCCGGCGCCGCCGGCATGGACCTGCTCGCAGCTGTCGAAACGCCCATTACCATCGAACCCGGCAAGCGTGCACTGATCCCCACCGGCCTGGCGATCGCGCTGCCGCCTGGGTTCGAGCTGCAAATCCGCCCCCGTTCCGGCCTCGCCCTGCGCCACGGCATTCTGCTGCCCAACAGTCCCGGCACAATCGACGAGGATTATCGGGGCGAACTGCAGGTCATTTTGCTCAATGCCGGCGATGTGCCGTTTACCATTGAACGCGGCGGGCGCATCGCGCAGGCCATCCTGGTGCCGGTGATACGCGGGCGCTGGCATGAGGTGGCCGATCTCGACGAGACACCGCGAGGCAGCGGCGGCTTCGGCAGCACCGGAACGCGCGCCTGATTCTCCTTTGGCCGAATTCCGCCCGGCGACGTTTGTCATCTCTGCCCGCGTCGCGGCTTGCGCAGACATGAGTCCAGTCGACCACGGGCCACGAGGACAGGAGGATCGCCGCCACAATCGCGCGGACCGAAACGGAAAAATCACCGCCGACAGTCGATCACAACTGTCGCTTAGCAGCCGCATCAACTGGTGCTCGGCGCCGATGACGTGGCTCTCGATCCCCGGCACGGGCCTTGGCCGACGGCCTCGCGCCTTCTACTCTCGCAGCACGTCCTGAGGGAGGTCGGTGATGCCGCGCTTCGCTGCCAATCTGTCGATGATGTTCAACGAACTGCCATTCATGCACCGCTTCGCCGCCGCGGCCAAAGCCGGCTTCAAAGGCGTCGAATTCCTGTTCCCCTACGAGCATCCGGCGGCGGAAATCCGCAAGCAGCTGAACGACAACGGCCTGACGCTGGCGTTGTTCAACATGCCACCCGGCGACTGGAGCAAAGGTGAGCGCGGCCTCGCCAGCCTGCCTGGCCGGCAGGGCGAATTCCGCGACGGCGTGAAGCAGGCCCTGGATTATGCCGGTGCGCTCGGCGGCAAGCTGGTACACTGCATGGCCGGCATAGTGCCGTCGGGCGTCCCGCAGGTCACCGCCGCCAGTCTCTATGCGGCGAACCTCGCCTGGGCGGCGGAGCATGCATTGGCCGCTGGTGTGAAGCTGGTGATCGAGCCGATCAACCATCGCGACATGCCCGGCTATTTTTTGAACACGCAGGCGCAGGGCGCAGCGGTTGTCGAAGCGATCGGCCGCGATCGGCTTGGTTTGCAGTTCGACGTCTATCATGTGCAGACGACCGAAGGCGACATCACCAAGCGCATGGAGCAACACATGCCGGTCATCGGGCATATGCAGATCGCCGACGTGCCAGCGCGCAACGAACCAGGCACCGGCGAGATCGGCTGGGCGTTCGTGTTCCGGCGGATCGATGAGCTCGGCTATCGCGGATGGGTGGGCTGCGAGTACCGGCCAGTCGGGGAGACGCTGGCGGGGCTGGGCTGGCGCGATCGCTTCGCCGCCTAGCCAGCGCCGCGTCACCAGCTAACCGGCGCCGGGTGCCCGGGTCAGCCGGCCGCGCAGTCGGCGGACGCACGACCACGTAACTGAGGGGGCAGCGAGAAAGCGGAGCGATGGGCGATGAACTGGTTTTCTACACCCACCCAATGTCGCGCGGCCGCACGGCGCGCTGGATGCTGGAGGAGGTAGGTCGACCGTACCGGACCGAATTGCTGGAGTTCGGCACCACGATGAAGGCGCCCGAGTACCTGGCGATCAATCCGATGGGCAAGGTGCCGGCGCTGCGTCACGGTGCGACCGTGGTGACGGAGACAGCCGCGATTTGTGCCTATCTCGCCGATGCCTTCCCAGCAGCCGGGCTTGCACCGCCGCCGGGTGATCCGCGGCGCGCCCCGTACTACCGCTGGTTGTTCTTCGGCGCCGGACCGCTGGAGGCGTCCTGGACCAACCAGGCACTCGGCTTTGTCACGCCGCCTGACCGCGCGCGTATGGCCGGCTATGGCAGCCTAGATGCGGTGCTGCACGTGCTGGAGGGTGCGCTGTCGCGGAGCGAATACCTGGCCGGGAACAGCTTCACCGCAGCGGATCTCTATATCGGCGCCCAGCTTGGCTTCGGGCTGCGGTTCGGCATGATCGAGAAGCGGCCCGTCTTTGTCGCTTACGCCGAGAGGCTGGCCGCGCGTCCTGCAGCGGTGCGGGCGCGCGAGATCGACGATGCGACTGATGCGCTGCCATCTGCCGGTTGAACGGCGAGCACCCCAAATTTCGTGACAGGAGGAATGGCATGAAGATCGGATTTATCGGCCTGGGCATCATGGGGCGCCCGATGGCGCTGAACCTGAAGAAGGCCGGTCACGAGCTGACCGTGCCCGAGCGTGCAAGCCTGACCGACGAAATCCGCTCCGCCGCCACGGTCGTGCCCGATGCGAAGGCCGTAGCCGGCCAGTCTGAGGTCGTCATCCTGATGGTGCCTGACACGCCCGACGTCGAAACCGTGCTCTTCGGAACGAATGGCGTCGTGCAAGGCCTGAACAGGGGTGCGCTGGTTATCGACATGTCCTCGATCAGCCCGATCGCCACGAAAGACTTCGCGCGCCGCGTGAACGAGAAAGGTTGCGACTACCTGGACGCGCCGGTCTCCGGCGGCGAGGTCGGCGCGAAGCAAGCCACCCTCACCATCATGGTTGGCGGCCCGGACGCCGCGTTCGGCCGCGCCAAGCCCCTGTTCGAGGCGATGGGCAAGAATATCACCCATGTCGGACCGAACAGCGGCGACGGCCAGACCTGCAAGGTCGCCAACCAGATCATCGTCGCCCTGAACATCCAGGCGGTGTCCGAGGCACTCGTGTTCGCGGCCAAGGCCGGCGCCGACCCGGCCAAAGTGCGCCAGGCGCTGATGGGCGGCTTTGCATCGTCGCGCATTCTGGAAGTGCACGCCGAGCGTATGCTGAATGGTGCGTTCAACCCCGGCTTCCGCATTCGGTTGCACCAGAAAGATCTTAACCTCGCTCTCAACGCCGCGAAGGAACTCAACCTCTCGTTGCCAAATACTGCCATCACACAACAGATGTTCGCCTCCTGCGCGGCCCATGACGGGGCCGACCTGGATCATTCAGCGCTGATTCTCGCAATTGAGGGACTCGCGGGCTTCTCGGTTCGCGGGAAGAAATGATGCCGGAACGCTGAAGAGAAACGAGTCGCACCCTGGTCGACAGGGGTTGAATTTCCGGACGGAATCGCCATAAGCTGCCGACCTTACCCCGATTCTGAGACTCTGCTCGGGGGGTTTATAAAACTCTGTGCGGGGTGTTTACGGTCGCCCTCGTTCCAGAGGACTGGGAGGGAAGCGGCTGATGTCCATGCGGTTCACTGAGATCGGCCAGCAACTCAGGGCCTATCGCCTGGAGTCGGGCCTGCGTGCCGAGGAGATCGCTGCCCGGCTGGGCGTGTCCCGCGCCGCCCTCTACCGCTATGAAAAAGGCGAGGTCATCAAACTCGACACCATCAAGCGATTGGCCGAGTTACTGAAAATCTCACCGCTGTCCCTGCTTGGCATTGGGGTTGAGTACTACAACCGCCCGATCGGCTATTTCGAGCGCGTCCGTCAGATCGAGGAAACCGCCGACCAGATCCTCCAGCTCTTCGGCCCGGTCTGTTACCTGACCACCTCCGATGCCTACGACGCGGCGCTCGCCGAAGCCTTCGAGGAGACCGCGGATCAGGCCGGCACCGAGCGGGCGGCGATGCGCAGCATGGCGGAGCAAGTGCTGGGCATTCTGGCAGCACGCAAGCGGATGTACGCAATGCGCCGACCGGGCATCATCGCCATGGTGTCGCTCGCCTCGGTGCAGCGACTGCTGGAGACCGGCATCGCCGGCAGCCTTGCGGTTTCCGACCGGGTTCGCCGGATCTGCCGCGACGTGGCCGTGACCGAAGTTGAGAACATGGCCACCCTGATGGAAACCGAGCCGATGGGGCTGCAGTTCGGCTTGCTCGCCGGAGCGGAACCGAGTTCGTCGTTCAAGATTCTGCGCGCGCGTGACCGCGTGAGCCTGGCGATCAACCCGTTCTTTCCCGACACCCATCCCAGCGCCCACACAGGGGTCGCCATGATCACCGGCGCTGACGAGGCTG
>JASHVB010000732.1 GCA_030039695.1 Acetobacteraceae bacterium | reverse complement strand
ATTGTCAAGTGATTGGTTCAATGCGATGTTCCGCGGGATAACGGGTCAGTTTCGCGCGAAGCCGACATCGATGAGAGGCGGGCCGGAGCCCGTGGTCCCGCACGTATTAACAGCGCTGACCTTGATGAGCGGATACCGTGTCGTCAGCAGATCGCTACGGCGCGGTATCCATGTCGCCGATTGGTCCGAATCCACCTGGCAGCGGTGGCCTTGCGATCAGCCCGGCCACGTAGACGCGCCCGACATACAAGGTGACCCATCGCGTGCCCGCCTTGTTGTGGATCAGAAGCGCTACGAGATCCCCATCAGCCGACGATCCGCGCGCGAGCTGCTGCATGACGGCGGCGGGCGTGGTGGCTGGCTTGTTGTCGACTCGCTCTATCTCGTCACCGGGCTGTATCCCAAGGTCGGCGGCCTGAGAGCCGGGCGTCACCGCATCAACCGTAACACCAGGTGTAGAGCCGCCGTTTTGCGCCGCGCCCTTCATTGCGACGATATGAAGGCCGAGGCCCGCCGCCTGCGCCTCCGCCACACTGGCTGGGCTGGCCAACACGTCGCTGCGCAACGCCATCATCTGCGGCCAATGCTGCCCGCGAACCACAACGTTCGTCATCTGATCGTCGCGCCAGTCCAGCAATGAGATCGGCTGCCCCACAGGCCGGGTGACGACAAAGCGCAAGATGGCACTGGCGTTGTTCAGTCCCCGCCCGTCGGCGCCGACAATGATGTCGCCGGGCTGAATCGCAGCCTTCTCGGCCGGACTTCCCGGCTCCACGCTGGTAACGATCGCGCCGGACATATCCGGCCACCCGAAGATCGTCGCGAGACGGCCGCTCAAGTTCTCCAAGTGCATTCCGATCCAGTTCGGAGCGCCGCTGTCCGGATTCACCAGCCTGTCGGCGACGAATCGCGTGACGTTCGACGCCAACGCAAATCCGAGCCCAATGGAGCCCAGCACCGTGCTATTGGATAGCAACGCGGTATCGATCCCAACGATGTTGCCGTCGCAATCCAACAATGGGCCGCCCGAATTTCCGGGATTGATCGTCGCATCGGTTTGAATGTAGTCGTCAAACGGTGAGCGCATCAGGTCGCGGCCCCTTGCGCTGACGACGCCAACGCTGACCGAGGTGCCGAGGCCAAGCGGGTTGCCGACCGCGATGACGGATTGCCCAACCTGCAAGGCATCGCTGTTGCCAAAAGAGAGTGTCGGCAGAGGTTCGGGCACGTTCACCTTGAGAACCGCCAGGTCGATCAGCGCAGCTGCCCCGATCAGTTGCGCTGGCATCTCGGTTCTGTTGCTGAACATGACTCTGATGATCGCTGCGTCCTTAATGACATGCTTATTGGTGATGATAATCCCCGCGGAATTGATAATCGCCCCGGACCCAACGAACGTCTCGAAATGCGGACCGGCGGGTTCGCTGCTTTCGGGTGTCGGCCTGCTGCCGTGCTCGACCGTCTCGCTGGCTGCGTCGGCGGTCTCCCCGCTCTCTTCGCCGTTGCCGGTAATCACTCTTACGACGGTGATATTGACGATCGCCGGCAAGGAGCGGGCAACGACGGCTGGCACATTGCAGGCACTGGGAGCTTCAGCCATCGCCGGCGTCCATCCACCGATCGCCATGAGCGCTGCCATGACCACAATGGGAATCGCGATGCGAATCGTCTGGTTGGAATACGTCATGTGGTGTGTCCCTGGTTGTCTGGTGACACCTCGGTCAGTACGAACCGGCCCTAGTGCCAAGGCGCTGTGATAGTCTTTTCTGAATTTGCGGTACTTTGCTGGATCGTATGCCGCCGTACGGAGGAACAGGCCCGATGTCCGTCTCTGTGTCACCCTCCTGGTCGGACCACGGTGACAGACATTCAGACGGCGGCCTCCGTCGCTCGGCGCAGTGTGCCAGTGTCGCAATCGATAGATAGGTTACGTTCATGCCGAACCTTGGGCAAGAGGAGGGGAACGGCGAAGGGTGGAGCGGCGACGATCGCGTTCGATGAGGCAGAGCAGGCGACGCTGACCACGCTGATCCGCCGGCCTGGAGCGCCGTAGTCGGCGGCACAGCGACGGCGTCAACGCAATGGGCGCCACGATGCGACGGGCGATCGATCGGGAATACCTTCCGGAGCTGCCCGCAGCCCTGCCCAAGAGCGCAACATTCCGGGGACCGAGGCCGCGGTCGGGAACGAAGCCGTTGTGGCGTTGTTTGCGCCATCGATCAAGCAGGCGGGGCGGCAAGACGCAGTCAATTGGCAACCGCGCGCGGCCGCCCCATGAAGTTCCGGCAAGCCCGCGGCCCAGCCGACCACGCACACGATCTGCGCGATTCCCGCTACGCCGCCTGCGCGATATCGTTGCAACGCCGCATCCGCAACACGGCGGCGGATTGCCGCAGTGGTCCACGTCGGTTGCGATCCGGTTATACCCGCACCTATCATGGTCGAAAACCGCCATCGCGGGGGACATCAAAGCCAACGTCTGTCATGAGTGATACCTCGTTTACATTCGGCCCATTCCACTTGCTGCCGGCAGAGCGCAGGCTGCTGCGGGATGGTGCGACAGTGCGGCTCGGGCCCCACGCTTTCGACATTCTCGTCACGCTGGTCGAGAATGCCGGAAAAACCGTCGGCAAGGATGAGCTTGTTGCGCGTGCATGGCCAAACGCATCCGCCGACGATAATACTTTGCGGGTCCATGTCGCGACGCTGCGACGGGCACTGGGCGATGATGGTACCAATGCCCGTTATGTCATCAGCATTCCCGGACGTGGCTATTCCTTCACGCGCGCCGTCAATCGTGGGATTGCCGGCACCATCGAGATGCCGCAGCGCCAGCCGGCCACGCCGGGGTCGAATTTGCCGGCCTTGCTGTTCCCGGTCATCGGGCGCGACGACGTCATTGCGATACTGGCCAACCAGCTTTCCCAACATCGGTTGCTGACGATCCTGGGACCAGGCGGGATCGGCAAGACAACGGTCGCGATAGCCGTCGCTGAACGTGCAAACCAAGCGTTTCGTGACGGGGTGTGGTTCGTCAGCCTCGCGCCCTTGTCGGATCCCGCCTTACTGGCGAACAGTGTCGCGGCGGCGCTGGGATTTGCACTGCCGGCAGCGGAGCCGGGTGCCGCGCTGGCCGAACGGCTACGCGATAAGCAGGCGCTGATCGTGCTGGACAACTGCGAGCACGTGATCAATGCCGCAGCCGTCCTGGCGGAGACAGTACTTCGCGTGGCGCGTGGCGTCTCCATCCTCGCCACCAGCCGGGAGCCGATGCGGGCGGACGGCGAATGGCTGCATCGTCTGGCGTCGCTGCAATGGCCGTCGCAGACGGAGGGAGTCTCGGTGCAGGACGCGATGGCCTTCTCAGCGGTGCAGTTCTTCCATCAGCGCGTTCTGGCGTCCGTCGACGGGTTCCGGATCGACGAAGGCAACCTCGCTGCCGTGCTGACAATCTGCCGTCTGCTCGACGGCGTGCCGCTGGCTCTGGAGCTCGCGGCTGTCCGGGTTGAAGCGCTCGGCGTGGAGGGTGTTGCGGCTCGCCTCGACGACCGCTTTGCCTTGCTCAGCAAGGGCCGCCGGACCGCACTGCCACGTCAGCAGACGCTGCGCGCGACCTTGGACTGGAGCCACGAGTTGCTGCCGCCGGCCGAGCAGATCACACTGCATCGGTTATCAGTGTTCCGCGGATCCTTCACTGTGGATGCCGTCATGGCCGTCGCGGGTCTGGATGCGACGGCGTTTGATGACGTGTGTTCCGCTGTCGCCAACCTGGTGGCAAAGTCGCTCGTCGTGTCGGATCGCTCCGCCAGCACGACCCGCTATCGTCTGCTCGATACCACTCGCGCCTACGCACTGGAAAAACTACAGCAAAGCCAAGAAGCCGAGCAGATCCAGCGGCGTCACGCGGAATATGTCCTGGCGGTGTTCCGCCAGGCAGAGGATGAGTGGGAGACGCGGCCTACCCCCGAGTGGACGGCCGACTATGCCTCGCATCTCGATAATCTCAGGGCTGCGCTCGACTGGGCGTTTGCGCCTCACGGCGACGTGGCCCTGGCGGTGGCATTGACGGCTGCGGCCGTGCCGCTCTGGGTGCAGATGTCCCTCATCGACGAATGCTATCGCCGTGTCACGGAAGCGCTGGCACGCACCGAGGCGATGACCGCCCCGGACCAGACGCTGCAGATGAAGCTGCTCGCCGCGCTGGGTGGGTCGTTGCTGTATGTCAAAGGACCGACGCAGGAAACGGAAGTCGCGTGGATCAAGGCGCTGTCCTTCGCCGAAAGCGTTGGTGATTCAGAATATCAGATGCGCGCCCTTTGGGGCTTATGGGTGCATCATATGAATCGCGGCGAATTTGGGACCGGGCTGTTGCTGGCACGCCGCTTCCTCGGCCTCGCGCAACATAGCAGCGCCGCGGAGGATGTCTCTATTGGCAACAGAATGATCGGGACCTCCTTGCACTACCGGGGCGACCAGGCAGAGGCTCGACATTACATTGAGAAAATGCTGACCGAGTATGTCGAGCCCCCGCGACGGTCTCCGGCGACTCGCTTCAGGTTCGATCAGAAAGTCGTTGCGCGGGTGGCGCTGGCACGAATTCTCTGGATCCAGGGATACCCAGACCAGGCATGGCAGCTGGCCAAGGCCACGGTGGCTGATGCGCGTGCGTTGAACCAACCGGTCACGTTCTGCTTTGCGCTGGCCGAAGCTGGCTGCCCGGTTGCCATGTTGATTGGCGATCTTTCAGCAGTCGACCAATACGTATCGGAATTGCTGGAAACGTCGCAACGCCATGGTCTGCCGATCTGGCAAAGTTGGGGGCATCGCTTTAGCGGCACACTGTTCATCCGCAAGGAAGCGGTGCCGGTGGGCGTGACGCTGCTGCGCACATCGCTCGATCAGCCACCCGAGGCGTCGTTCCAGCCGCGCTTCACCTGGTTCCTGGGACAATTGGCGATTGGGCTTGCTCGCCTCGGGGAGTTGCCCGACGCCGTGCAGACCGTCGACGAAGCGCTGGCGCGTTCGGAGCGCAACGAGGACCGCTGGTGCTTGGCCGAACTGTTGCGCATCAAGGGTGATCTTCTCGGGCACGACGGCAGCGATGTCGCCGCGGCGGACGATTGCTACCGGCAGTCGCTGGCCTGTGCGCGCGTGCAAGGTGCGCTGTCATGGGAGTTGCGTACCGCGGTCAGTCTGAGCCAACTGCACGGAAATCGCGACGAGGCCGTGCGGGCAAACCTCGCAGCGACCTACCAGCGGTTCACCGAGGGATTCGCTACGGCGGATTTGCAAGAGGCGCGTAGACTGTTGGATCTTCCACCGCAGACGGTCAGGTCTTGTACAAACGGGCGATGATGCCGTCGGTCGTCAATAACGCGTGCGCGTAGGTCGGCCCGTTGATGTCGTGCGCCGCACGCATCGCATTGTCGCTGAACGCTGCCGTTGCATCACACACCAGGGTCACGTGATAGCCGAGCTCGGCGCCGCGTCGCCCAGTCGCCTCGACACAGGTGTTGGCCACCATGCCGGCGACGATGATCCGCTCCAGGCCGAATTGTTTGAGCTGGAAATCGAGGTCGGTGTTGGCGAAACCGTCCTGTCCCCAGTGTTGTTGCACGACGACGTCGCCCGGTTGCGGGACCAGGGCGGGATGCCAGTCGGCGCCCCAGGTGTTTTCCGCGAACACCGCCTCGCGGTCCAGCAGTGTCTGCCAAGGTCCGGGATGTCGCCAGCCGTCGTAGTGACCTTCCCGCCATTGCCGATGCGGGACATAGAGCACCATCACACCCGCCTTGCGGGCGGCGTCCGCCAGGGCGCACAGGTTGGCCAGCGTTCCCAAAGAGTCAGCAACGCCCCTCACGCGTGGCCACAGCTTGCCACCGTCGCTCAGCAGATCGTTGTACGGATCGACCAGCAGCAGGCCAGTGCGGCTCGGGACATAGACATCCAATGCCAATTTGTCCTCCTGCGGCCTTTTCCTGCTCGGGCCGCGAACGAACTTACATCAACCACGGCCCGCAGCCGGAAACTGACGATCACGGTGTTAGACGGCGTGCACCATGTCGCAGAACCATAACGGATCTTCACGACGCCAAGCTGACTGGGACTTCGCAATAGGTAACATGATGTCCGCCGGACGAACGGTGCTGGAGCCCCTAAATTGGCCGGGTCAATCGGCCCAGCATGAACGATCGAGGCCGCCCGAGAAGGATTTCGGATCGGCAAAGGCCAGCCGCGCGGACCAGGCGGTTGCGCGGTGATGACCATGCGCAACGCCAGCGTTGCGGCAGGCGCAGTCCAGGGCGAAGGTGCGTTGTACCGCGACAGGCTGAACGGCGCGGCACGTCGCGCCAGGCTCGATAGCCGCCGACGTGGCGCACTGGCGAGCAATCCGGAATCACCAATGATGCTGGCGCCGCATCGAGCGAGGCAAAACCACCCGCGTGGTGGTTGTCGATCAGTCCCGCCAGCACGCGCCGCCCCGTAACGTCGATCACATCACGCGCCTGTCCATCAGGCCGCTTCACGTCGGCGGTGGTTGCGATTCTGGCGAATGTCCTGTCCGTGGCGGCAACGCTAATTGCGGTTGGGTGCGCCCGGTTGAGCGTGGAGGACAGCCCCGAATGAAGAACCGGGTCAGACGATGTGGTCATGTCGGTTTCTCCGGGGGCGACCGCCGGGACGGGGGCGTGAGCTTTGCTGTCGCGCCGAGGCCGGTACCGGGCAGCGCCCCGAACAGATGATGGGCGCAAGAGTTTCTTATTTCGCTCAGTTTTGCCGGCTCGCGTTGCAACAGATGACTGGCGAGCGGGACGATCTGCTCTCCCATCAACATGCCCAGCAGGCCAACCAGGGCGACAACCGGGGGTGCCGGCGAGCGAACGCCTAACAGGCCGTAAATGCCGCCGGCCAGCACGCCGACTGCAAGCGCCACGATGTAAGCCTTTGCTGCTGGCATAAGGCATCCCTTGCTGCCTCGACTTTACCGGGGCGTGCATTGTCATCGGCAAGCGCCGATTGCGCCGTGGCAAGGGTTATTCAGGGCGCATCGGCATGGCTTGGCGAAAACTGTGAAGGCTTGTCCGATCGTCCGTTCTTTTGTCGTGATCAATCGCAGCGATCGATTAATCGCAGCGGCCTGATGTTGCACGAGAACACCCTGTGTTCCCCATAAGCAAATCGTCCGAATGGCAAAACAAAATCCACCTGGAACAATCAGTCATCTTCCGCACCGCGTCAGCATCCAAGACCGCAGGCCGGTTATCCCGCGGCCACGCCTGACACGGAAACTCCGGTAACGGCGGTCGCGGCGCCGTCTGCGAACGAATGGTTCGGTCAAAAAACGTAACGGTCACTCGCAAGATGGGTATGATCACCATCAAGGACGGCACGTGCGTTTTCTACAAGGATTGGGGTGATGGGCAGCCGGTCGTGTTCTCGCACGGCTGGCCGCTCTCGGCCGATGCCTGGGACGCCCAGATGGTGTTCCTTGGCAGTCACGGATACCGTGTTGTTGCTCATGACCGCCGCAGCCAACCCCGTTCAGACCAGACCTGGAACGGCAATCACATCGACCGGTATGCCGACGACCTGGCCGAGCTGATCGACAAGCTCGACCTCAGAGGCGTCGTGCTGGTCGGACACTCCACCGGGGGCGGCGAAGTCGTCCATGATATCG
The DNA here is from genome assembly GCA_030039695.1 of Acetobacteraceae bacterium. The sequence continues at coordinate 282 of JASHVB010000732.1, read as the reverse complement.
CCCGCCACGGATCAAGTCGCGTATCGAAGCTGGTGCTGGTCGGCGCTGTTCCTCCGTTGATGCTGCAGACTGGCGCAAACCCTGGTGGGCTGCCGATGCCGGTGTTCGATGGCATCCGCAAGGCACATTCGACAATCGGTCGCAGTTCTACAGGGACCTGACGATTTCGTTCTACGGCTACGACCGGGACAGAGCTGCCATGCCAGACGGCATTCGCGAGTCGTTTTGGCTGCAGGGTATGATGGGCGGTCTGAAGGGCCAGCTTGATTGCATTCGCGAGTT
>JASHVB010000731.1 GCA_030039695.1 Acetobacteraceae bacterium | reverse complement strand
CATGTTTGTCTGGTGGCGGGATGTGGTGCGCGAGAGCCGCACGCCCGGCATGCACACGCCCTTTGTCCGCCTCAGCCTGCGCTATGGCATGGCGCTGTTCATCGCCAGCGAGGTGATGTTCTTCGTCGGCTTCTTCTGGTCGTATTTCAATTTCCTGATTTTTCCGGAGACGCAGGGCAACGGTCAGACCGTCTGGCCGCCGACCACGATCACCACGTTCGATCCATGGCATATCCCCATTCTCAACACGATGATCCTGCTCCTCTCGGGGACCACGATCACCTGGGCGCACCATTGCCTGCTGGAGCGCGATCGCAAGGGCCTGCTCACCGGCCTCGGCCTTACCATCCTGCTCGGTCTCAGCTTTACGTTCTGCCAAGCGATAGAATACTCGCACGCTCCGTTCAAGTTCGTCGGCGGCGGCATCTATCCATCGGTGTTCTTCCTCGCCACCGGCTTTCATGGCTTTCACGTCATCGTCGGGACGACATTCCTGATTGTCTGCTGGTTCCGCGCCAAGGCTGGGCAATTCACGCCGGAGCGGCATTTCGGCTTCGAGGCCGCCGCATGGTACTGGCACTTCGTCGACGTCGTCTGGCTATTTTTGTTCACCTGCATCTACTGGTACGGCGCAAGCCCGGTCGTCGCGCACTAGGCCGCCCGTGGCCGAGCCTGCGGTCTCGGTCTTGCACGCGGCGCTCGCCTGCCGATGCCCACGCTGCGGCAAGGGACGCTTATTCCGCAATCTTCTGGAGGTGCGCGAAAGTTGCGAGGTTTGCGGCCTGGATCTGCGCGCGAGCGACGCAGGCGACGGCGCGATCGTTGGCGTGATCCTGGTACTCGGCGCTGTGGTCGTCGTCCTCGCTTTCTGGGTCGAGTTCCATTTCGCCCCACCGCTCTGGGTGCACGCGCTGCTGTGGCCGCTCGTGACGATTCCGCTGGCGATCTTGCTAATGCGGCCGGCCAAAGCCGCGCTTGTAGCGCTGCAGTTCCGCCACCGCGCCTCGGAGATGGGCCTGTGATGGTCCGCGTGTTTTGGTGCCGGCCTCTGACAGGGGATCAGCGGCTCTGGCAGTGCCGATAGGCCGCCTCGAGAACCTGGTCAGTCACTTGCCTCGAGGTCGCCGATATCGTTCCAGAAATTCTACCCGGCACGCGGTCCTCGCTCGGTGTCGGTAGATCGGAGATGGGGGGCCTTCGTACGAACCCCGTGATGGACAGTTGTCTCAGTCTGCTTAGGCGCCTCGTTGCGTCCATCGCGGTGCACGATGGGACGCGCCGCTGGCGACGGCACCACGCTCACCGCGGACCTCAATTCACTCGCACTGCTCGGCTCCAGCTTCAGCGTCGTGCGTCCAGTATCGATCTGTGGAGCAGGAATCGACCTCCTGGCGCGACGTGCGGTGGGCGCGCGCACAATCGCGGGTTCAATCTTCGCCCCTGTCATGGCATCGCCGAGAGGCGCCCAGCGATTGCGGGAAGGCGCGCATGACCGCGCCGTGTCCAATCATGACGCGGGCGTCATTGCGCCGCTTGGTCTGGCCGACGTTTGGCGTGCTGGTCATGGAACTGATCCTGCTTGCGCTCGGCACCTGGCAAGTGCATCGCCTGCACTGGAAGGAAGCGATCCTCGCACAGATCGCCCACGCCGAGGCGGCGCCCCCGGTGCCTCTGTCCGGTGATCCGGGCCCATTCACCAAAGTGTCGGTGACCGGCCAATTGCGCAACGATCTTGCCGCATCCTTCGGTGCCGACGTGCGCGATACGCCCACCGGCCCGCAGCTCGGCAGCTACCTGATCGTACCGCTGGAACGCGCCCACGCACCAACGCTGCTGGTCGACCGTGGCTGGGTTCCCGCCAAACGCACCAGTCCGATCAACGAACCGCAAGGCAGCGTCAGCATCCCCGGCTACATCCATCCCGCCGACCACCCCGGCACGTTCTCGGCACGCGACGACCCGGCAACGCGGACATTCTATACGCTTGATCCGGCAACGATCGGTGGCGCGCTCGGTTTGAAAAACGTTGCGCCGTTTATCCTGATCGCGCTCGGCCCATCTCAGCCGCTCCACTACCCGCAACCCGCGACGCACTTGCCACGTCCACCCAACAACCACTTCATCTACGCCGTCACCTGGTATGGGCTCGCGCTCGCCCTCGTGGTGATGTTCTGCGTCTGGGCCCGAGGGATGTTGCTGGCATGACCGCTTATGACAAGCTGACCGCGCGCTTCACGCGCATCGCCACGCTTGGCGAGGCTTCTGCTGTGCTGGGCTGGGATGCTGCCACGATGATGCCGCCGGGTGGCGGCCCCGCGCGCGGCGACCAGCTCGCCGTGCTCGCCGGCCTATCACACGGATTGTTGAGCAAGCCGGAAGTCGGCGACGAACTCTCGGCGGCAGAAGCTGAAGACAACGGCGTAGACGATTGGCGCGCCGCCAATCTGCGCCTGATGCGCAAGGCGTACATTCGCGCCACCGCCATGCCACGCGATCTGGTCGAGGCGCAGGCGCGCGCCAATTCCACCTGCGAGAAAGTCTGGCGAGAGGCGCAGCGCAAATCCGATTTCGCCTCGGTACTGCCATACCTGCAGGAGGTCGTGCGCCTGGTGCGCGAGGCCGCGGCAGCGCTGTCGGTGGCATTGGACCTCTCACCCTACGACGCGCTGATGGACGGTTTCCAGCACGGCCTGCGCGCTGTGGAAGTGGCGAATGTCTTCGCTGGCTACGAAACCTTCCTACACGATGCGCTGCCGCGGGCCGAGGAACGCCAAGCACGCCAACCCGCGCCGGTTCGGCCGCAAGGTCCGTTTCCGATCGCCGCCCAGGAAGCGCTATGCCGGCAGGTTTCCGAACGTCTGGGCCTCGATTTCAGTCACGCGCGGCTCGATCGTTCCGCCCATCCATTCAGCGGCGGCACCCACACTGACGTGCGCATCACCACGCGTTATGACGAAGCGGATTTCACCCAGGCGGTGCTCGCCGTCCTGCATGAAACCGGCCACGCGCTTTACGAGCGCGGCCTGCCCGTGGACTATGACCGCCAGCCGGTCGGCGAGGCCGCTGGCATGGCGGTGCATGAAAGCCAGTCGCTGATTGTGGAAATGCAGGCCTGCCGTTCCGACGCGTTCCTCTCGTGGCTGGGGCCGGAGCTGCACAAGGCGTTCGGCGGCGATGCGGCGGCTTATGAAGTGGCGAGCCTGGCACGCATGTGGCGGCGAATTTCGCGCGGCTTCATCCGGGTCGATGCGGATGAAATGACGTATCCCGCGCACGTCATCCTGCGTTTCCGCCTCGAGCAAGCGTTGGTTGGCGGCGAGCTGAATGCTGCAGATCTGCCTGCGGCATGGAATGAAGGTTTCAAAACCCTGCTCGGCATCACGCCGCCGGACGACGCGCGCGGCTGTCTGCAGGACATCCACTGGTACGACGGAGCGTTTGGCTATTTCCCCAGCTACACACTGGGTGCAATGGCGGCGGCGCAATTGATTGCCGCCGCACGTCGCGCGGTCCCCGGCATCGACACGGGCCTGGCACGCGGTGATCTGTCCCCGTTGCTGGGTTGGCTGCGCCGGAACGTGCACGGCGTCGGCAGCCGCCTCACATTCAACGAATTATTACAGGCTGCGACGGGAAAGCCGCTCGACCCAGCGGATTTCCGGGCCCACCTGACCGCGCGCTATTTGGCATAACAGGCAGGAGACGCAATATGATCCAGCTCGGACGCCTCGGCGCCTGGTACTCGATGGACAAGCTTGGCGGCCCCAAGGAAATCCGTGATTTCGTCACGACTGTCGAACGACTCGGTTACGCCACCCTTTGGTACCCCGAATCCCGCGGCTTCGAATCCCTCTCGGTCGCCGGCTTCATGCTGGCCAACACGACGAAACTCAATGTCGGCAGTTCCATCGCCAGCATCTACGCCCGTGACGCCTACACGGCGCGCCGCGGCATGCTGTCGCTGCACCAACTTTACGGCGAACGCTTCATCCTTGGCCTCGGTGTCAGCCACCCGCCGATGGTCGAAGGCCTCCGCGGCCACCGCTACGAAAAGCCGATCCCTGCCATGCGCGCCTATCTCGAGGCGCTGAACCAGGACGCCGGCTCCGACCAATGGCCCGTCGCGATCGCCGCGCTCGGCCCGTTGATGCTGAAACTCGCCAAGGAACAGACCCGTGGCGCCCTGCCTTACAACACCAACCCCCGGCACACCGCAGAGGCCGCCAAAGTCCTCGGCCCCGACAAATGGCTGGCCATCGAGCAGAAGGTCACCCTGGAGACCGATCCCGCCAAAGCCCGGGCGCTCGGACGCAAAGAACTCGCGCGCTACATGAGCCTCGACAACTATCGTAACAATTTCCTCCGCATCGGCTTCACCGAAGCGGACCTGGCCAATGGCGGCTCCGACCGCTTCATCGATGCCATGGTCCTGTGGGGCACCCCCGAGCAGGTCAAAGCCGGCCTGCGCGCTCATCTTGCCGCCGGCGCCAA
>JASHVB010000730.1 GCA_030039695.1 Acetobacteraceae bacterium | reverse complement strand
ACGAGCCTCTGCTTGCATCCAGCGCAATACGGTCTGCCCTGAACCTTGCCGAGGACACGGAGGACAACTGGAAAGCTATTCGCTCCGCCTTAAGCGATCAGAATTGCCTGCTGGTCTTGGACAGCTGTGAAATGGTGGCTGCTGAAATCGCTGCGGAGTTGCCGTGCCTTCTGGCCGCAGCTCCCAACGTAGCATTGATAGCAACGAGCAGAGAGCCGCTGTGTGCGAGGGGTGAGTCGATCTGGCGTCTCGAGCCGCTCTCGATCCCAGCGCCCTACCTTGCGCCCAATGCGAACCAAGCGCTCCGCTATTCGGCGATCGAACTGTTCGTCGATCGGGCAACGAGGAGTTCGAGCCGATTTTGCGTGACCGAACACAATATTGGTCAGATAGTAGGGATCTGCCAGCGCCTGGATGGGCTCCCGCTTGCAATCGAATTGGCGGCTGCCCAGCTCGATAGTCTCGAAGTAGCCGACCTTGCAGCGGAGCTCGACGATTACTTCCGCTTGCACATGCCGGGACGCAATACCTCGCCGCAGCGTCATAGGACCTTGCAGGCTACATTCGATTACAGCTACGCGGCGCTAACGCCACAAGAACAGAAAATACTCCGGCGGCTCTCCCTCTTCTGCGGCGCTCTGACCGCCGACACGGTGCGCGCGATTGTCGGGAATGACGAACTCCGGTCCACGCAACCTTCTCCGCTCATGGACCGCTTGACAGCAAAGTCACTATTGAGCGCTCTGACGAATTGTCCACATGGCCACTACAAGTTCCTGGAGACCGTGCGTGCATATGCCAAACGGAAGCTCGACGATGCCGGTGAGATGCATACGTTTGCGATCGTCCATGCCCGTTATGTACTCGATCGGGTTCGAACTGCGGCTGCGACGATAGACCGGACAAATCCAGCTTGGATGGAATTCTGCCTCGACTCGATCGACGACATACGCTGCGCTCTTAAGTCGGTGCTGACTGGACCGACACAACCAAGCATGGCAGTGGACCTCACGCTCGCTGCTGTCCCCGTCTGGACAGAGCTCGGCCTCGGAAACGAATGCGCTGCTCAGATCGCTCGACTGAGATCCCTCCCGGAGTTCGAGGAGCCAGGCGAGGTTCTGGGTGGGCGGAGCAGATTTCGGACTCTATGAAGCAGAATGCGCCGTCGCTTTGGAGTTGGCGTAGCGGAAGGGCACCTGTCTATGGATAGGGTGTATCAGGTCGATAGTCATATGCTGTCGAGTGGGGTAGTGGAGGATAGCAACATCGTACAGTGTTGTGAACGTCGGACTCTTGGCACCCCTCGGTTCACAACTTTTCATGTGCAGCCATTCGATCAGGGTGGGCGCCTCTTGTCAGGAGCGTCTCCGTCCCAGACATGTGAGGCGCCCGTGTCCGCTCCGGCCGATTGTGGACGTATAGACCCGACCGCCCTACAACTCAGCCCTCCGATCGGGCCACACTGCTATCCATTCCAGGGTCTCCCGCAAGATCCGTGATGTGCGTCGATCGCAGAAACCGGCCGTGCTACAGAGACATTCGGGACGAATACTCTAGTCTGTAGGGAATAACATTCCAGGCTGCGTACTAAAATACAATAAGATGCTCGTTCATAGTGATATGAGATGGTGAGGCGAGCTTGCAGGGCAGACTCGAGGCATTACATGACAATCGACCAGGTCCGGGACGCAGATTACCAATCGTCCGAGATCAATTTTGGCCCATTTTCCCTCAACCGCAGCTTGCGCCAGCTGTATTGCGCGGGCAGGCCCGTTAAGCTTGGCGAACCCTCATACAAGGTTCTTGATGTTCTCGTCACTCACGCAGGTGACACGATTGACAACTTGACCCTAATCCGAGCGGCATGGGGTTCACTCAACGTAGAAGAATCGAGCCTTCGAGCCGCGATTGCTGCGCTTCGCCGCGCGATGGCGAAGGTAGGATGTAACCGCTCATATATCACAACCGTGCCACGCCGCGGCTATCGCTTCTCGGAGGCGGTGACGACCAACCCCGTAAGCCAGTGGCGGCGTCCCAAGCCGATTCTTCCAAGCAGTGTGGTCGGCCGGGATGGCTTTATTTCAGCGGTACTCGACGATCTTCAACAGTACCGCCTGGTCAGTGTTGTGGGATGCGGAGGTATCGGCAAGACGACTGTAGCTCAGCGTGTCGTCGAAGAGGCCATTGCACGCGGGTACGCGGACGACGCAGGTTTTGTCGCCCTTGACACGGGCCAGTCACCCGAGAACCTGCTTCAGGCCGTGACGCGCGATCTCGGTGTCCCAACAATGGGCGAAGGCGGATGGCGCGACGTCGAGGCATTTCTCGACAGCCGTCGCATTTTAGTGATCTTAGACGGCTGCGATCATGTTATCGAGGCGGTGGCGCCAGTGGTAGAGACCCTGCTCTCGCTGGATACCAATATCCGCTTGATCTGCACGAGCCGTGAGCCGCTACGGGCCGCGGGTGAGCGCATCCGTCGCCTGGAAGGGCTGCCTGTGCCCTCGGATACCAAAGGCATAACTCCAACGCGCGCGCTGCGCTTTGCGTCCGTCGAGCTATTTGCCGCTCGTGCGGAGGAAAGCGTGCCTGGGTTCCAGATGACCGATAGATCGGCGCCGTTTGTTGCTTCGATCTGCAAGCATCTGGATGGCTGCCCTCTTGCGATTGAAATTGCGGCAGCGCGGATGGATGCATTCGATCTGCCGATACTCGCTCAGCTCATTTCTGGCCCATTTTCTCTGCAAATGCTCGGGCGGACGTCTGCCGCACCACGGCATCGGACACTCGGCGCCTGCCTCGATTGGAGCTTTGATTCACTCTCCCGCCCAGAACGGCTGGCGTTCCAGCGCCTCGCAGTGTTCGCCGGTGCCTTCTCATTCGAACTCGCACGCGAAGTCATCGGCTTCGGCGATATCAGACCAATCGAGGTTAGCGATCTGGTCGCACGCCTGGCATCCAAATCCATGATAATTAGCGGCACAGGCGAGGCGCAAGGCCGCCGCCGGTTGCCGCGGGCGGCGCGCATCTATGCGGGGGTCAAACTTGACGAGACCGGAGAGCGCCCCAAACTCGCGCGACGACATGCAGAGTACTACGCAACAGTGCTTGCGACCGCACAGAACTGTACGGATGTTGCCACGCCCCAGGAGTGGGCGGAACGATACGCCGGGGATATCGAGCAAATTCGGGAGGCGATCAATTGGGCAGGCTCGCCGAGCGGCGATCCGCAGCTACACATGTCACTCACTGAAGGGGCGCGCTTCCTCTCGGATCACCTCAACGTGAGATAAGCCTCTCGCCATGGCCTGCTGCAAATGCTTCGATAGGGCTATTGCAACGCGTCGTCGAGTTCGCTGACCCTGGCATTCCCGAGGTGAAGCTTGCCGAGTGCGGCAAGGGTCTCTGGGCCGATCCACTCCTCGGCGTCGCGTCGTACGATCAGTGTCGCTTGGTCAATCCCTCCGAGGAGCCCCTTGGGTTCATATAGGGCACGGATCTTATGGCGATGATGCAGAAATTGCGGGTGCCAAAGTGGTATGATCACCCATTTATTCGCTGCGACGGCCTGTTCGAAGCGGTCGAAGCAGTCAGCCTCTGATCCCGTTTCGAAGTGATAGCCGGCAGCTGATAACCGGTATTGCTCGACGATCGCCGTTGAGAACCGACTGATCCCGGCGCCGGCGTTGATGCCCTGAATGAGCCGGTCCATCACGTGCAGCGCGGGCGGTCGCAGGAGATCCTCAATACCCTTCACGGCCGTCTCGGGCACGAAATCCGGAACGCCCCAGATGCAGTAGGGTTCGTACAGTACGGTGACCTTGCGAACCTCGTTCTCGAACGGTGCTAGGTAGGCGCCATGGCTTGCAGGCAGCCAGGCGGAGACGAGCACATCGACCTCGCCGCGTCCCATACGCTGAAACATCTCTTCGTGTGGGGCCGCGGAACGTTCAATAGCGTGCCCGTGTGCCGCAAGCACTCTCTCGACCTCCCTCGCGCTGGCGTCATGGAAGGAAAGGCCGATGTGGCCGACCCGTATTGGTCTCATGCCATAAACCTCCGAAGACGGATCTGATATCGTCCGCCCGTTTGCCAACAGTGATCGTGCCTTGTGAAGACCTGGAGACCGCGTGAATTACTGTGAAAAGATCTGCGATGCCTGCCAATGCCTAAAGCTGCCTTTTGACGTTGGCTGCCCAAGGCCCGCCCACCAAAATTCACAACTCCCCACGCGACTCTGACGCCTACTTCGATAGTTTCCCGGTTCGATGATCCACAGCGCCGGATGGGCGGACATGGTCGGAACACTCCATCTCAAGTCGATCCACACCCGTGCGGTCCATGTGCCGTTGAGACGGCCAGTCATCGCGGCGATTGGTCGCTTCGATCATTGGCCACTCGTGCTTGTGGATCTCGAGACAGATGGTGGGGTGATCGGTCACAGCTATGTCGCGCCCTATCGAGCGTCCGCCGTTCCGGCAATTGTTCGGGAATTGGGCGATCTCGGCGCATCGCTGAGCGGCAAGATGGTGGCACCGTTCGACATGTACGAGGGTGATCTCGAGGCGGTTAACGTCGTCGGTATCGCGGGGATCTCGACGATTGCCGCGTCGGCAATAGATATGGCGGCATGGGACGCGCTCTCCAAAGCGGCGGGATTGCCTCTGGCGGTGTTCCTCGGTGGCACGCTCGGTCCCGTACGAGCTTACAATAGCAACGGGCTCTGGCGGCATGAGGTTTCGACACTTGCTGCCGAGGCGCGGGCGCTCGCCGGTGACGGCGACTTTCGTGCGATGAAGCTGCGGCTCGGACACGAGCATGTCGCAGATGACGTTGCAGCCATTCAAGCGGTCCGCGATGGCGTCGGTGATACGATCGATCTTATGGTCGACTTCAACCAGGCGCTCGGTCTCGGCGACGCCATTCGCCGTTGCCACGAACTAGACGAGCTGGGTCTCTACTGGTTCGAAGAGCCAATCGCCTACGACAATCTGCGCGGCTACGCGCAGCTGGCGCAAAAAGTGCGCACGCCCTTGCAGATGGGCGAGAACTATTATGGGCCGCGCGATCTCTTCACGTTCCTCGCCGCTGGTGGTGTGCACTACGCCATGGCCGACCTCATGCGCATAGGCGGAATCTCGGGATGGATAAGAGCCGCGAGCGTCGCTGCAGCGGCGGGCGTTCAATTTTCCAATCACCTCTACCCGGAGATCGCAGCACACCTGATGCGCGTGACGCCCACGGCGCACTGGCTGGAATGGGTTGACTGGGCAAGTCCCATTCTCGCGGAACCGATGATTCCGAAGGCAGGAGAGCTCGAACCCTCGAGTCGCCCCGGAACCGGAGTCGCGTGGGACGAGGCCGCCGTCTCGAAGTACGCCGTCCAGACCTGAGTGTAAGGCCCAGAACGCGTTTTACTGCCACCAAACGGAGACACGAGCCATGGCGTATCAGACGATAAATCCAGCGACGGGTGAGCTCGTCAAGACCTTCCCGCAAATCTCCGATGACGATCTCGAAGTGGCGGTTGCTAAAGCCCACGATTGTTATGAGTCAGAGTGGCGTCATCGAACGGTCGCAGAACGTGCCCGGATCGTCGCCGGAGCGGCGGCAGGTTTGCGAGAGAATTCTGAGCACTACGCCCGACTGTTGACCCTCGAGATGGGCAAACTGATCGCCCAAGCGCGCGGTGAGGTTGCACTCTCAGCTGCGATCCTCGACTACTATGCGACGCACGCCAAACGCTATTTGCAGCCTCAATCGATCTCTGATGCGCCCGGCGCAATGATCGAGACCCGGCCGCTCGGTGTAATTCTTGGTGTGGAACCGTGGAACTTTCCGTACTATCAGCTTGCGCGCGTCGCCGGCCCCCAACTGATGGTTGGGAACACGATCATCATTAAGCACGCGAGCAGCGTGCCACAATGCGCTGAGGCCTTCGCGTCTCTTCTCCGAGAGGCCGGCGCTCCTGTAGGCGCCTATACCAACATCTTCGCGAGCACAGAACAGGTCGCCCGTTTGATTGACGATAGGCGTGTTCGCGGTGCGACGGTGACTGGCAGCGAGCGCGCGGGGGCAGCCGTGGCGGAACGCGCAGGGCGCAATCTCAAAAAGTCAGTCATGGAACTGGGCGGCAGCGACCCGCTGATCGTGTTGAAGGACGCGCCGTTTGAACCCACGCTCGATAACGCGATCTGGGGACGGATGAATAATACCGGGCAGAGCTGCGTCGCGTCGAAGCGGATCGTCGTCGTCGGCCGCGAGCGCGGCAGACAGTTTCTGGATGGCCTCATCCA
>JASHVB010000729.1 GCA_030039695.1 Acetobacteraceae bacterium | reverse complement strand
GCCGGTTGGCACCAGCCGGGCGAACGACTGCGCGTTCCCGACAACATCACGCTGCTGCCACTGCCCTCGTACTCGCCTGAACTCAATCCGATGGAAAACATATGGGACTACCTGCGCGGCAACAAACTCAGCGCGCGCGTTTGGGACAGCTACGAGGCAATTCTCGCCGCCTGCAAGGACGCGTGGTTGTTCCTCGTGAGTGATCTCAAGCGCATCGGTTCCATCGCGCGTCGATCATGGGCGAGGGTCAGTCAATAGGCCCCCTGGTATCAGCTATCGAAATCTGCCGCCGCGCCGTCGAACGCCCTCTTTGGGTTTAACCCCGTCATTGGACAACGCCGTGGGAGTGGAACCGAGTTGGGGGCGATCAAGCGGCGACTTTGAGCTGGCCTGCGTCGAGATGCCCGTCGACAACGGCGGCAAGCGCCTGCAGGACGCGATAGGCGCCCAGCGGTGACCAACACATCTGCCGCCGCTTGTTCATGCGCGCGTTGACCAGACTATTCACAATCGACTCAGCCCCCGACGTTGCAATCCGGAGGGCGGCCCGGTATCGCCGGCCGCAGTCTACAAGAGCTGCAGCATTCAGAGTCAGGTGGGTCTCCAGTTCGCGGGCAAGCTGGGCGAAGCGCTCGATGCCGATTCGCCCGCTGTGACCGTTGAGCCAGATTGCGTTGCCCGCCATGTACACGATGCCGCGCAAGCCATGGCAAGCTTCATTGCCGTAACCGTTCCAGATCAAGTGGCGTAATCGCACGACATCGTCCTCGGCGTATCTCAGCGGGCCCTTGTGCTGCAGATCTGAGCCGAGAAGGCCGGTGAGTGCCTGCTCAACATGCCGTACTCGCATCGAGATGTGGAACCAGTCCAAGATGTGTTTCACCTGGTCGCCAGTGGCTGAGCAGACTCTCTCGACGAGCTCGGGGTCGCGGTCGCTCAGTACGACAACGTCGCGCCCAGGTGGCCACCCCTTGGCCCGGAGGGCATTGCCGATCGTACCTGCCTTGGTTGCCAGCACGTCTGGTGCGACGGCGAAATGCCGTGCCGGCGCATATTCCGTGTCGACACGCCGGACGGTTACTTCAAAGCGGCGCACCTGCAAACCGGGAGCCGCCCGGATGCGCGCGCCGTCGATAATCATGCAAAGAGCGTCGGGATCCGCAACTGGAGCAGGGACGCCGGATTGCGGTCAGCTGTTGAACCTGATGCTGCAGCAGATGCGTCTGCAGGGCCTGGAGCAGATCCTTCGCTTCGGCAAGCCGAAGGCCGAGATCGCTCGGATCTTGTGATGACAAATCCCGTTGGAAGGCTGCAATTTCAATCCGTTCAGTCGTGCCGCCCGGTCGCCCCGCCTCGAGACAGACGGTCCACTTCGCCACCGCCATCGGTCGCCGCCCGCACCCCAAATCGACAGCGCCAATCAGTAGCCGACCGCCACAGCAACCCCCAACTCGGTTCCAGTCCCGAATGCTGGCCCGAGCGAAGCGGCGGACGACCGCGATGGAAGCCGGCGCGGCGGTGTGCAAGCCACGTCCTCGCCCGATCGACCTTCACTCGTCGTGAGCGTTCCCAGGACACGTCACTCTGGGCTAACCTGGAGCTTATGGAGGATGCTGAGAACCCACTGGGGGGCGCCGTTGTCGCGTTTGGCACGTTCCGTCTATATGCGGCAGCAAGGCTGCTGAAGAATGGCGACGAGACAGTTGCGTTAGGAGGTCGCGCGCTCGATATCCTGATTACGCTGGTCGAGCGGGCCGGCGACGTCGTCACGCAAAAGGATTTGATCTCGCGGGTCTGGCCCGACGTGACGGTCGAGGAGGCTAACCTTCGCGTCCATATTGCAAGCCTCCGGAAGGCGCTCGGCGACGGGCGTGAGGGCGCTCGCTATGTCGTAAACGTGCCCGGCCGGGGCTATTGCTTCGTCGCACCGGTGACCCGCCCGGCCATACAGCCAACCTCGTCACCGGCCGCGGTCGTCGGGACCAACCGGCTGCAAAAGCTACCAGCACGGCTGGTACGAGTGGTTGGGCGTGCCGACACCGTTCGCACCCTGTCGGCGCAACTGATGACGTGGCGTTTCGTCAGTATTGTCGGTCCGGGCGGTATCGGGAAAACCACCGTTGCCGTATCCGTGTCCCACGCACTATTTGATGGTTTCACCGGCGGCGTGTTCTTTGTCGACCTGGCTCCGCTGGCCGATCCGCAACTCGTGCCGACGGTGATCGCCTCAGCACTCGGACTGATGGTGCAAACCCGCGACGCCGTCGTAAGTTTGCTGACGTTCATCGGTGACAGGAAGATCCTGCTCGTGCTCGACAATTGCGAGCACGTAATCGACGTTGCGGCGCCGCTCGCCGAACGCCTCGTCAGCGAGGCGCCACAGGCGCACGTCCTGGCGACGAGCCGCGAAGCGTTGCGAGTGCAAGGCGAACATGTCCACCGGCTTCCTGCGCTCGAGTATCCGCTCGAAGATGCCGGCCTGACGGCGGTCGAGGCGCTGCGGTATGGGGCTGTCCAGTTATTCATGGAACGTGCCGAGGCGAGCGGCCATGGTTCCGAGCTGAGCGATGCCGAAGCACCGGTCGTGACCCGGATCTGCCGCCGGCTCGACGGTATTCCGCTGGCAATCGAACTGGCGGCCAGCCGCGTCGGGTCCTATGGCCTTCGCGGGACCGCAGAGTTGCTCGACAATCGCTTCGGGTCGCTCTGGCATGGCCGCCGCACGGCGTTGCCTAGACACCAGACGTTGAATGCGATGCTCGAATGGAGTTACACCCTGCTCTCAGAGCACGAGAAAGTGGTGCTGCGCAGACAATCGGTTTTCGTTGCGGACTTTAGCCTCGAGGCCGCCGGCTCCATCGCATTCGGGACCGAGGCCCGGCTTGCGGATGTTATGACCGCGGTCGAGAGCCTGGTTGCCAAGTCATTGATGGTCCCGTCCATAATCGACGGATCGACCTACTACCGGCTGCTCGATACGACCCGGGTCTACGCACTGAAGCGGCTCGACGAGAGCGGCGAACGCGACCTCATGGCGCGACGCCACGCCTTGTATTTTCGCGACCTCTTCGCGCCTCCCGCATCAGGCTTCGGTTCGCGTGTGCCGAGCGGGGACCTGATTCGCTATGGCCGGGAGATCGATAATGTTCGCACGGCGCTCGACTGGTGCTTCTCCCCCAGTGGCGACACGGCTATCGGCGTCGATTTAACGACATCTTACGCGCCGGTCTGGATGGCGTTGTCGCTGACGCCTGAATGCTGCGCGCGTTGCGAGCGCGCATTGACAAGACCTGGGCCCGATCCGCACTCGAATGCATGGTCTCAAATGTGGCTGCGGATCGCTCTCGGAAGTTCGCTGATCTCTGCGATGGGGTCTTCGGAGCGCGCGCTCACGGTGCTAAGTGAAGCCCTCGCTATCGCAGACGAACTGAAAGACCTGGACGCCCAAGCGCGAGCTCTATCTGCGTTAGCGACCGTATACACCTATCGGGGAGAGTACGGTCAGGCGGCGACCGCGATAGAGCGGCTGTGGCAGGTTGCCCATCGCATCGGCGACCCTGCCATTCTCATCGTCGCTGAGCGGAATATGGGTGCCTCACTACTGGTTGCCGGCAGACTTGTCGAGGCGCAGCAATGCTTCGAGCGAGTACTGCGTTCTCCCGTCGTGCCGGGCGATCAACGACGTTCGAATTGGCAGCACTCGGAACATCGTGCCATGGCCCGAGCAAATCTGGCTCGGACGCTTTGGTTGCAGGGCTTTGCCGACAAGGCCCTTGCTGAAGGTGAGGCCAGCCTGGATGAGCTGCAGAATGCAGCGCACCAGCTGTCGTTATGCCGGGTTCTCTATTATGGTATGTGCCGCATTACGCTTATGATGGGCGACCTCGCGGCGGCCGATCGAGCGATCGCGCGCCTGGTTGAGGTCGCGACCCGTCTGCACGAACCCTTTTGGAAGGCAGTTGGGCGATTCCAGGAAGGGAAGCTGATGGTCGCACGTCGGGAGTTTGAGAATGGCGCGGAGGTTCTGCGCGACGCCTTCGATACATGTCGCCGAACCGGGTGGCGGATATCCTACTCGGAGTTCAAGGGGGCGCACGCGGAAGCGCTCGCGGGAATGGGACATGTGTCCGAGGCACTTGCGGCTATCGAGAACGCGGTCGCCAGCGCCAGGCAGAGCAAGAACTCTCAGGGGTGGTATGCTCCCGAATTGCTCCGGATCAAGGGCCAGGTGCTGCTCCAACAAGGTTCAAGTCAGTCCATCTCGACGGCCGAAGAGTGCTTCTGGCAGGCACGCGAGTTGGCAGGCGCGCAAGGCGCTTTGTCGTGGGAGTTGCGGATTGCCCTTAGCCATGCTCGCTTGAAGGTGAGTCAGGGTTGCCATGATGAGGCGAGACAAGTGCTGGCGTCTGTCTATGGCCGATTTACCGAAGGCTTTGGAACCGCGGACTTGGAGGCCGCCCGAACCACGCTCGATGCGTTAGCATCATCGCGTCGTCCATTCGCGAAACCCGACTGACATGCGTCGTTGAAGGTATCCGCCGACACTCGTCGCACGGCGTTCCCAGGGCAGATCGCTGTGGGTTAAGCTGGAGCTTAGGGAGGATGCTGACAGCGGACCGGGCGGCGCCATCATCTCGTTTGGCACGTTCCGTCTGTATGCGACGGCACGACTGCTGAAGCGGGGCGCCGAGACTATTCCGTTGGGTGGCCGCGCGCTCGATATCCTGATTGCGCTGGCTGAACGCGCCGGAGAAGTTGTCGATCGAACGGAGCTGATCTCGCGCGTCTGGCCCGGGGTAACGGTCAACGACGCCAACCTCGGCGTCCATATCGCGACCCTTCGAAAGGCGCTCGATGACGCGCATGAGGGCGCTCGCTATGTGGTGAACGTTCCCGGTCGCGGACATTGTTTCGTCGCACCGGTGACGCGCTCGACAGTCCAACCATCCGCCGCGTCGAACTCGGTCGAGTGACCGACCGGCCACAAGAGCTGCCGACACGACTGCCACGAATGGTAGGGCGCGCCGACACCATTCGAGCCCTGTCGGCGCAACTGACGATGTGGCGCCTGGTCAGCATCGTCGGCCCCGGCGGCATTGGTAAGACGACCGTTGACGTATCCGTTACCCACGCATTGTTCGATGGTTTCCCCGACGCGGTTTTCTATGTCGATTTGGCGTCTCTGGTCGATCCACAACTAGTACCAGCGGCGATCGCATCGGCTCTCGGATCGATCGTGCAAACTCAGGACCCGCTCGTAAGTCTGCTGGCGTTCATTGCCGACAGAAAGATTCTGCTCGTACTCGACAACTGTGAGCACGTTGTCAATGTCGCAGCGCCACTGGTCGAAAGCGTCGTCAGCAAGGCCCCGGGAGCGTATGTCCTGGCGACGAGCCGCGAGGCGCTGCGGGTGCAAGGGGAACATACCCACCTGCTCCATGCGCTTGATTTTCCGCCGGAAGATCCCGCTCTGACGGCGGCGGAATCACTCCGGCATTCGGCTGTCCAGCTATTTATGGGACGGGCTGCCGCCGGTGGCTATGATGCCCACCAGATGCGTCTGCAGGGCCTGGAGAAGATCCTTCGCTTCGGCAAGCCGAAGGCCGAGATCGCCCGGATCTTGTGATGACAAATCCCGTTGGAAGGGTGCAATTTCAATCCGTTCAGTCGTGCCATCCGGTCGCCCCGTCTCGAGACAGACAGTCCACTTCGCCACCGCCATCGGTCGCTTCCCCCACCCCAAATCGACAGTGCCAATCAGTAGCCGACCGCAACAGCAACCCCCAACTCAGTTCCCGTCCCCAACGCTGTTGAAGTTACTCCATCTTGCGGCGTGACAGCCCGGCCAGCGAGGCGAGGGCGGTACGGAGGGCGTCCGGATCCAGGCCAATCAGACGCTTCTCTACTGCGGCATGGGTCTCCCGCCAGATAGAGACCGCGACCGCGAGCGCCTCACATCCGGCAGCGGTCAGTACGACGATCCGCGCGCGTCCGTCGGTAGGTGAGGGCTCGACCCGCACGAGCCCGCGCCGCTCTAACGGCTTAAGCGCGGCAGTGAGCGTCGTGCGGTCCATCGCCAGCAGTTCGGCGACCGGCCCCATTGGCGGCGGTTCCGGGCGGTTCAGTGCCATCAGCAACGAAAACTGCTGGTTGGTCAGCCCCACTGGTCGCAGCACCGCATCGAAGCACCGTGCCAGAGCGCGTGCCGCGCTCTGGGCGTGGAGGCAAAGACAAGTGTCGCGAACTAGTGATGTCGTCTCGAACGGCACAGCGTTTGACATGCCGAAAATATGTTGATATCAATCTATTTCGTCAAGACCAAAGGTGCCAGCAACAGCCCCAAGATGTTGCAGCGTCGACCTCCAATGCCCACTGGTCGAAAGGAACGAGCGATGAAGCAGGGCGACTTCGTCTGGTACGAGCTGTGCACGACCAATCCCGCCGCGGCTGTTGAATTTTACAGGCGAGTTGTTGGTTGGAAGGAGGCGGACTCCGGCGTTTCCGGAATCGACTTCAGAATTCTCGGCCTGGGCGAGCGGCCAGTCGCCGGTATCACGACGCTGCCACCCGAACAGATGCCCGCTCGCCCGGCATGGTTCGGCTATATCGCGGCGGACGATGTCGATGCCAAGGCGGATGAAATCGAGGCTGCAGGAGGAGGTATTCACAAGCCGCCGCAGGATATTCCGTCGGTCGGGCGCTTTGCGGTGGTCGTCGATCCCGAGGGTGCCGTCTTCATGCTGTTTAAGGGCCAAGGTGAACCACCGCCGCCGCTGGCTATGATGCAGACCGGGTCGGTCGGCTGGCATGAACTTCACACCAGCGACTGGGAGAAGGCCTGGCTGTTCTATGAACGCATGTTCGGCTGGACGAAGGATGCGGCGCACGACATGGGGCCGATAGGCACCTATCAGATATTCAAGACGAGCAACTCTCCTTGCGGAGGCATGATGACCGACGCGGGATCGCCCCGCCCGCACTGGGTCTTTTATTTCGTGGTCGATGATATCGACGCCGGGATCGAACGCGTGAAAACCGCTGGCGGCAAGCTGTTGTTCGGCCCCCAGGAGGTGCCTGGCGGTGCGTGGATCATCAATGCAGAAGATCCCCAGGGCGGTGTTTTCGCGCTCGTCGGAATGAAGAAGAGCTGAAGATTTCCACTGCTCCGTCGTCAGGCAGGGCAACGAGCGGGCGTAGCTTGAAACGGTTTTATGCGCCTCGCCGCACCGCATGCGCCAAAGGAGGACGATCATGGTTCCGACCATCACGGCGTTCAAATGGGTGCCCGAGTTCGCGCGCGGATTTGTCCGCGATATCCGCGCGCGGTGGGCCTTTGAGGAGGCCGGGCAGGCCTATGCCGTCGATCTAGTCGACCTAGCTTACGTCAAGAGCGAGGCCCATCGCCATTTCCAGCCCTTCGGCCAGATTCCAACATACCGGGATGATAAGGTAGAAATCTTCGAATCGGGTGCGATTGTGTTCCACATTTGCGAAACCTACGGCGCTCTCGTGCCGACCGATCCTGCCGCGCACATAAGGGCCGTGCAGTGGCTTATCGCAGCACTTAATTCTGTGGAGCCCTGGGTGATGCAGCTTGCCGTCGTCGATGTGTTCGAGGCTGATCGTCACTGGTCGAAGTCTCGCCGCGGCAAGGTTATCGACGATCTCGATGTGCGTCTCGGTGATTTGTCTAATGCGCTCGGAGGAAAGCCAACGCTCGATGGCGGCGACTTCACGTTTGGCGATCTGATCATGGTCTCCGTTCTGGGTCCATTGCGCCGCGGCGGCGTGCTCGACAAACACCCGAACCTCGCGAGCTATGTAGCGCGCGGAGAGGCGCGGCCGGCGCATCGGAAGGCCATGGCGGATCATCTGGCCGTGTTCGGCGATCGGGCAGCGGCCTGAATAGCGCGGCGTTGCAGCAGGCCAATCGTTGAGCGAGCTCGTTACCCGAGTGCAGTGCGACGATGGCGAGGCGCGTCAGGCAGCGGGCTTCTGTCGGGCGACACGACAAACTGCCCCCCAATTGACATAGGCGTCGCGCGTCAGGGAACGGATGGCTCCAGCATCGTCCGCGTTTGCCGGCCTCAGCGAGAAGGCTGTGGCTGGGCGAAGCTTGGCTGGCCCCATCTTGAACCAGGCTTTGGCAATCTCTCCGTCCCCGACCTCGTAGATGGCAATCACATCCACCTCGTCAGGACCGTCCGGGAAGCTGCGCGCGACCGTCTCGTGATCAATCACCACGTTGGCGACGGTTATGCGCTTGAGCGGCCGGCCGTGCAGGATCGGTTCCTTGAACCAAGCAATGTGACGCTCGCGGATCTCTGCCGCTCGCCGCGCCAGGAGGCGATTAGGGAAGTCGTAATACCGACAGTCCTCTGACCACCACAGCATGAAGGCGTCAATGTCGCGGTTGTTATAGGCGTCGAGCTTCTTCTGAACGGGGAACTCGGTGTCGGAGGTGCGGCTGGCGTCCATCGTGGTCTCTCCAAATGCGAAAACCCCCACGATGGTTGGCGCGGGGGCTGAAGCGTGTCCTTGAAAGAGCCTTAGCTCAGGTGATGGTCCTATCCGTCACGATCCTGGCCAGACCTCGGCAGACACAACGAACCCGCCGCAATTGCTACGGCGTCGGCATTGGTCAGCGATGCTCTGGTTCCAGCTCATCCTGGTATGGGGCTGTAGCATCTTGTTTGGTCAGTCAAGCGTGTCTTTGGAGGGCCACTCCCCACCCACAGCGGCGGTGATCTGGGCCGCAGTAGCTACAGCCGGAATCGACCCATTGCCGGCACCCCGACAGCTTGCACGGTTCCTCAACAGCGGACATTCCGATAACCTGCCAGACTCACCGTAACGGGTGAAAGTTTGCCACTGCCGCAGTTCCGGCAGCTCGGCGTAAAGCTGCTCAGCCTTATCACGTAGCTGGGTTGTGACTCGGAATCTTATCGGCCCTGCGGCTGCTAGAGTTGAAGGGTGCCGCCTGCTGCTGCAGCCAGCGCTGCACGCGCGTGTCCTCGCAGACGGCGACGTTGAATCGCATCCACGGCGAGCGCTCAAGATGTGGACGGAATACCGTACCCGGAGCAAGCATAATGC
>JASHVB010000728.1 GCA_030039695.1 Acetobacteraceae bacterium | reverse complement strand
TGAACGCGCTCGATTGTCCGCTCGAGGATACCGATCTGAAAGCCGCCGAAGCACTTAGGTATTCGGCCGTACAGCTTTTCATGGAACGCGCAGCGGCGAGTGGCTATGTCTCCGTGCTGACAGATGCCGATGCGCCAAGTGTCGCCCGGACCTGTCAGAAGCTCAATGGAATCGCGTTGG
This sequence comes from Acetobacteraceae bacterium, assembly GCA_030039695.1. The sequence goes on along the minus strand of JASHVB010000728.1, from coordinate 9,414 downwards.
CCATCGAGATCACGGCGGGTTGCGTTGGTAGCTATGGGATTGAGGGTACCGAGGAACTACTCGACGATTGCTTCAAGCTGCTCTGGCTAGGCCGGCGAACTGCACCGCCGCGGCATCAGACGCTGCATGCGATGCTCGACTGGAGTTACCGCGTGCTGCCTCCGCTTGAGAAGATAGTGCTCCGTAGGCTATCCGTGTTCATCGGTGCCTTTACGCTTCAGGCCGCTTGCTCAGTGGCGTCTAACCATGAGGCAGATGATGCGGAGGTTGCCACCGCAGTCATGAGGCTGGTTGAAAAATCACTGATAGCCAGCCTGGAGATCGATGGAGCGACATACTATCGACTGCTTGACACCACGCGCGCATACGCCGCCGCCAAGTACGCGGAAACGGATTGCCGTGTTCGACGATGCGCGATCAGCTACTCGCAGGGTTCTGTTGCGGTGCGCAGCGGCGACTGGTCAGCCAGAGTCGGTCTGGCCACAGCGCCCCCTCTTGTGGGCAGCGCAGACCAAAGTGCGCTACATCGAATGCCGATCAGCGGCGGTCACTGGTGAGCGCCGGGGCAGCACGGCCACCGATAATTGACACGACGTAAGCGAAGTCGGCTCGCTACCGAGTCCACCAATACCAAGGGCGTCGGAAGATGAGGAGGCGGACTTCACGCGATCCTTTCTGTTTTGTGCCGGGCAGCTGGCTCCCTGATCTCCGCCGCTGGACGGGCAAGCCGTGGCGTTATTTCGGTCACCGGTCTAGTCCATATGCGCTCGCATCACTTCCTTTTCCCCGATCTGGCGCAGCAGGGCAACGACACGACGCAGCCGAGATCCCCTCGGCGTGCGAGCGTCCATTCCGAGCGGGCATAACGATTAATCCGCCTCAGTAGCTAGGCAGCGCCGCGTCCTGGTCGCACCTATAGACCGGTAACGGAACAAGGCGGCCCCCGCTCGGCAGACGTCTGCCGAGCCGTAGGCAGCCTGATTGGCACCCCTGGACCGCGTGAACGGGAGAGCCCCATGGTCTCAGAATTCGTCGATATATTGGTCCTCGGGCGTAGCCAGGGTGGCGAGTTAACGGATGAAATGCAAAGGTTCGTGAAGGTCCTTGCTGGCGCCGACGACTGCATCCTTGGTTTCACGATGATTGGCTCGGCGGCAGGCGAGGCCATGGCCGCCATGCAAACTGCAATGCCGGCCGGCCTGCCGTACCCGCGTTTGCGGGAGCGGTCATCGCGCATCTGCTATGGCTGACGGGCTCGGCCCGCAATTGGCGAACGTGTCGCCACGCCATGCCACTCGTCTACCTGATAACACAGTCGTGAAGGCCACGAGCGGTGCGACGCAACCCCAGAGAGGTTCATGATGACCGACAAGCTTGCCAATAAAGTTGCTCTGGTGACCGGCGGCAGCGCTGGTATCGGTCTTGGCGTCGCCAAGCGCTTCGCCGAGGAGGGTGCGCGCGTGTTCATCACCGGCCGCCGTTCGGCGGAGCTGGACAAGGCCGTTGTCTCAATCGGCGGCACCGCGGCCGTGATTCGCGGTGATGTGTCGAACCTCGCCGATCTCGATTGCATTATCGCGCATGTCCGGGCCCACGCCGGACGCATCGATGTGCTGGTGGCGAATGCCGGGGTCTACGAATTCGGCGCATTGGGGGAGATCACTGAGCAGCACTTCGATAAGACATTCAACACCAACGTTCGCGGTCTGCTCTTCAGCGTGCAGAAGGCCCTGCCACTGCTCACCAGGGGCTCGTCGGTTATCCTCACGGGCTCGATGGTGTCGATCAAGGGGTTCCCCGCCTGCTCGGTCTATAACGCGTCAAAGGCGGCGGTGCGATCATTTGCGCGCACCTGGACTGTCGATCTCAAAGGGCGGGACATCCGAGTTAACGTATTAAGCCCGGGATACACGGATACCCCTGGCCTCGGTGAGTTCATGACCGACGACGGAAAGGCGGCCGCCGCCGCGTCCGTCCCGCTGGGGCGGATGGCCACACCGGACGATCTTGCCAAGGCGGCGGTGTTCCTCGCTTCCGACGATAGCGCATACATCACTGGTATCGAACTCTTTGTGGATGGCGGAGCCGTTCAAATCTAGCAACACGTCTTCGGATGGTACCCGAAGAAATGTCGGCGTTCAGTCAGGAGAGGTGAAACGTGAGCGAAAGAAAGATACGCTTTGGCCTTTGGTATGATTTCCGTAACCCGGCCCAGTGGCGCCAGCCCACCGATCGGCTTTACCGCGAAATTCTCGACCAAATCGCCTGGGGCGAGAACAACGGGTTCGATGATGTTTGGTTGTCGGAGCATCACTTCATCGACGACGGTTATCTCCCTTCGATCCTTCCGGCGGCGGCAGCGATAGGGGCGCGTACCAACCGCATCCGCATCGTATCCGGTGTGCTCTTGATGCCATTTCACAACCCTATCCGCCTCGCCGAGGATATAGCGACCGTTGACGTCATCTCAGGCGGTCGGTTTGAGCTCGGGGTCGGAATCGGGTTCAAGGCAGAGGAGTTTACCGGCTTCGGCGTTTCTTCGAAGGAGCGTGGCACGCGTACCGACCAGTCCCTCGAGATCATTCGCCGGGCTCTCGCGGGTGAGACCGTTACCTTTAAGAGCAAGTTCTTCGATTTCGAGAACATCAAGGTGACGCCAGGGCCTATCCAGAAACCTCATCCGCCGATCTGGCTCGGGGGGTTCACCCCGGCCGCACTACGCCGTGCAGTCCGATTCGGCGATGGCTTTACGGTGCCCGGTGCCAACCGAGATGTGTACGACCGTTACATCGCGCTGCTCAAACAGGAGAATCGCCCGACAGATAACATTCGCTTCGCCAGTGGCTTTTGGTGCTTGATCGTCTCGAACGATCCGGAAAAAACCTTCGCCGAGGCCGCCGACCATGTCATCTACCAGGTCAACAACTACTCGGTCTGGCTTCAGGCAGGCGGCCTTCAGCCGCTCGCTCCACACCTGAATAACCACGAAGATCTAAGGAAGAGCGGGCTTCTCCAGGTGGTGGAGCCAAGTACCGCGATCCGTATGATCCGCGATTTCGCCGATGCTGTTCCTCTGACCCACTTCTTTTCGTGGACGCTGCCGCCCGGACGACCGCCGCGGTGGGCGCAAACGCATCTGGAGTTGTTCGCATCCCAGGTCATTCCTGCGTTTCATTAGCGGCTGATTACGCCTCCGCGATCGTGGCCTCGGCGCCACGACATGGGGGGCGCACTCCGCTCCGTCCTGGCGTGCGAAGCTGGGACGGAGCAATGCGCTCAGTTCGGGTGCTTCCACGCCTGCCTGCGCACGCCTTCCCGCGCACGGTGCTCCGAGGCACGGAGGCCGACTGATCATGGTAGATAACCGGTGAGGCGCCCGTCTTTTGCGTATTCTTCAGAGCCTTGACGGGTGCCAAGAACGCCAATCAGGCCCATTATTGCTGGGTATTTCACGATGTCGCGGGCCTGAGCCCGAATGCGCGGCGGCGCCGGACGGACTGCCTTTACGGCTCAATTGGCACATCCATGGCGCGCGGGCGCTGTGTATATGTCCACCACACGATGCAGCTCGTGTTGTGTGTTGGGCGAGGTCGCTTGCTTCGCCTGCAGGTGGTCGGTGACCGAGTGTCTCATCTGACCGCAATTGGTGAAGAGGGTTCGGTTCGCGAATTGCGGCCGTCAAAGATGAGAAAGTGCTGAGGAGACCGCATGACCGAGACTGAATGCGCCAAAAAGCTCGAAGAGCTAGATCGACACCTGAATGATCCCGACATTCCGATGGACCCGTCTCGGGTGTGGGCTCTTTTGGACGAGCTACACTGCCGTGAGAGCGACAGCGATGGCACGGCCACGAGTGGTGTCGACCATACCGGCCTCAAGGTGCGGAACCTTGAGAGCGCATGCGAATTCTTCTGGGATTACCTCGGATAGCAGATGGTCGGTCGGAAGCCGGAGTCTCCCGCAATTTTCGTTTGGACGATCCGCACTGGCACGAGGCGGCCATCCGGCGACGGGGCGGCCAAGGCCCTGGGCGTCCGCAGCCTGCGGAAGCTATCGAAGAAGAAGGCGGGCGGTGGACGAGACGCGCCAGGGACCTGATCCGCGTGGCAAATCACACCGCGCGCGTTTACCACACACCCAACCAGCCAATACCAAGTATGGTCATCGATAGAAGAAAGACGTAAACGGAAAACACAAATAACGCTGGATGCCAGACGTGATGCAGCCACCCGTAATAGTCCGCCGCGCTACGCAATGGCAGCAGCAGCAACAACGCGACAATCATCAGCACCGAGACCGGCGCGACGTAGACGCCAAGGATATTGATGGTCACGAATGTCACGGCGCACCGAAATACATGACGTGGCGTACCATCGTCTCGGACAAAACCTGGATGATGGCGCTAGCGCGCAGCCGTGCCGACTTCCCTGACGACTCAGCCCGACCGGCCGCGATCGCAACCTCGAGGTCGGTGAGCGCCGCGGCTATAGCAGCACTGTCGCCTCGTGCAAAAGCAGCCAGCACCCGACCACGTTCGACGGTAAGCCCGAACCGATCAGCGATGCCGGACAAACGGATGATCGCGCTGCCGACCGTCTGATTGGCCATGAGCCATGCCCACCACATAGGATCGGCCTGAGCAGGCATGGCCGCAAGTCGTGCGTGGACACGGCCTTCCCAGCCAGCATGCGTGGGCAGCACATCGCCTGCAGCCATGCGCCGCAGGTCGCGCCGCATCAGTACCAATAGACGTCGCGATTGCGCCGTGGGCGATGCTGGCGGTATCAATTGCAGCGCAAGCGTCGCAAGGCTGATGCCGATGATCATCGCGACGGCGCTGTTATAGAATTGCTCAATATTGTAACTCATATGGTTCGCCGGCAACAGCAATGGCATTATCAGAACGTTTGCGGCCGAAAAGAGTTGCGGCTGCCATGACTGTGCACTCAATGCACCGAGAGGGATCAGGATCAGTCCCAGCGCCATGCAAAAACTGACATAGCTTGAGGCAGTCGGAAGTACCGCATAGCCGACTATGCCGACGACAACAACGGTGATGAAACCACCCGTAAGCAGGCTCTGGGCTGCATGGCGGGCCTGACCGGTACCCCGGGACATCAGCAGCAGGATGATCGCGGCGTAGATAAGCATCGCCTCGCCGCCTGGCCAAGCCGTTACAATCCAAACGGCTGCGGCCGTGCCAATGGTGATGGACGCACGCACTCCGTTGAGTATTGGCGGTAGCCAGTCGGCAACCGGCCGATAGGCAATGCTGCGGCGCGGCACTGCTCGGTGAGGGTGGCCCAGCAGGACGAGCCCGTCTAGCGCTCGCCTTACCGCAAGCAGTGCTTCCACACTCCGATCGGCGAGGAGGCGCTGCGACGGACTGCAGGCCCGAAACGCCAACAAGGACCGGACCGCAGCCATGCACGCCGCGCGGACATGTTCTGGCTGGTCCCGCCAGGTTGTGCGGTCGCCATCGACTCCCGCCAGACGCAATTCCGATGGCAGCCGTTCGAGGACATCCGCCGTGAGCCGGCTGCATTGAGACTGTGGCAGCGACGACAGGTGGTTTGCGATGGCGCTCCATGCAGACAGGGCGGAGAACAACCCGCCCACCGCGGCGTGCAGTGGCTGAGGATTGAAGCGCAGCTCGGGCGCTTCGCGGCGTGCTGTGTCGATGATGGCGTCAAGAGCTGCAACGCGTCGCGTCAGTTCACGACGAACCGTTACCGTCGTCAGTTGGTCGGACGATCCGAAACGGAATGATTCGATCAGCCGGCTGGTGATTTCCGACGACACGTCGGCAAGCGCGGTCGCGAGCTGCCGGCGGGCACGGCCAAAATCGCTGCCGGCCAGTACAATGCCGGCCGCGACGACGCCGATGCAGATCTCGGTCGAACGTGTAATCGCGAGCATGAAAGCGTCGCCATTGAGGCCACCGACCGCACCGAGCTCGTCGCCACACACCACGACCGCAGTGAACCCCGCCAGCGCAGCAGCGTAAGCGGCGGCGTTCCGCAGCACCGTGGCGAGGCCGGCGCAAAATCCGGCCCACACCGCCAGTGCCAGCAACAGGCCGAGGCGGTTTTGCGGGAACCATGCGCTGATGGCGACGGCGGCAATAGCCCCGACCACGGTGCCGACCATGCGGAACCAGCCCTTGCGCAGTGACGCACCCAGCACCGGCTGGCTCACGATCGCTGCAGTGGCACCGGCCCACTGTGCGTTATCGAGTTCCAGCCAAAACGCCACTGTCAGTGCGAGACAGACGGCCACCCACATGCGCAGGCCGAACAACAAGGGGGGCCCGATCGCGTAAAATCTGGAACTTAGACGGTTGAGTGAAATGGACCGCAAGAGTGCGCCTGTCGAATTCAGAGCGTATAGTGGGAAGCGGACGCTGTTACACCACCACACGCTGGCGGCGGCTGACCTTTCTGGTCGAAGCGCGGAAGATCTGGACAATGGCCTTCGTGATCGCCGCTTCGAAAGCCTCGTCGCTCATCGCGTGCGTGAGGCCTTCGGTCAGGGCACGCGAAAAACTGGCGATCATACCATGGTTGGCAGCCAGGCGCTGGCAGGCTTCCGCCTGCGAGTAGCCGCCAGACAACGCGACGACGCGGACCACGCGTTCATGGCTTATCAGCGAGGTATAGAAATCCGGAGTCTCGGGGATGGTCAGCTTCAACATCACGCGCTGACCATCCGGCATGGCATCGAGCTGCCTGGTCAATTCGTCTCGCAAAATGGCCTCTGCGCCGACTTTGTCGGGGCTTTGCAGCAGCACCTCCGGCTCGAGGATCGGCATCAAACCGCTTCTGGAAATGCGGTCCGCGACCTCGAACTGCTGCCGCACCACTGCCGCAATGCCAACCCGTGACGGCAAATTGATCACCGAACGCATCTTGGTACCGAACACCCCGAGCCTGACCGCGCGGGCGAGTGTCGCATCGAGCGAGACGATGGGACGCATCAGACGAACCCCGTCCTGCTCCGGCTCGAGCCCCTGATCGACCTTGACGAATGGGACCACCCCGCGATCTTTCCACAAATAGGTCGGCGCCGGTTTCCCGAGCACGAGCCCATTCATGGTGCCCTCGAACAGGATCGCGCCAATAACTTTTGATCCGTTGAATGCTCGAGCCGTCATGATACGCACCCGCATCTCGTGGATCAGCCGGAACATCTCGGTGTCGCTGCTGAAAGAGCTATTGGGAATCCCGTAAAGACGCAGCGCGCCGGGCGTCGACCCGCCGCTTTGATCCAGTGCCGCTATGAACCCTGGCTCGCGCGAAATCAGCGTCAGCATCTTGTCAGTGCTCATTATCGTCAACCTCGTATCAATCGCATCAGGTCCGTCAGGGTGTAGGTCCCGGTTCGTCTCACCTCAGCCTAAAGCTTTTGTCGTCGGCGAAATTGAAACCGAGGTCGCAAATTTTTGGGGTGTCGATTCGTGGATGGCAAACCTCATTGATGATCCGGTAGCCGATAGTGAACCAGAGTCTGGTCTGACCCAGAGCGGTGCCGACTGTAATCCTTGGCGCTGCTGGTCGACGTGGCGCGGATACCGGGTGCTCCGGGCGCATTCATGCGGTCGGCCCTCTCATCTGAACGGTGTAACGCTATAGGTCGCGAGGTAAGCTGCCTGAACCGCACGTCGGATACTTGCACAAGACCATACTTTTTTGCCCAGTTTACGCGGTGGCTGCCCCGCCCTCTCCCCGGGTTCGCGTGTCATCGGCAAGCTGGTTGGCCGGCGGGTCAAATTCCACCGTCGACCGGCATTCGCTCGGATCTGGCATAGCCATCATGATACCCAGACGTGTCGATGGTATCCGCCAAATGAGCGAGGTTCGCTCCTAGAGGAACCGATGCTCGCGTACCAATTCTGATTCCATCGAGATGCCAACGCCGGCTCGGGCCCGCTAGACACGCTTCAATGACTGGTCACGTCAATGAACGTGAGAGCTCGGGCGTCAGAACCTCATTGCATTATCGGGAGAAGAGTGAGCATGGCGGCCAACGCTGATGCCCAAATTGGAACCCGGACACGCGAGCCGGCTACGCCCGCGGGGTGGCGCACCGGCAATCTCGGGGCGACAAGTCGACTGCGCGCCGTTCCGGTCTTGCTCACATCGATCGCCGTCACACTCGCGGCCGTCGCAGGTTGGGCTGCATGGCGGGCTTACATCGGGGCACCGTGGACGCGCGACGGTACGGTACGCGCTTATGTGGTAACGGTCGCACCCGAAGTCGCCGGGCGCATCGTTCAGTTACCCGTCATCGACAACCAGTTTGTCCACAAAGGCCAGGTGCTGATGGTGGTGGAACCAGTTGACTATGCCATTGCCCTCGCTCAGGCCCGGGCGACGGTTGACCAGGCGCGGGTGAATGCGCGGAATGCCGAACGCGAGGCGGTCCGGCGCGCCATGCTGACGAACCTCTCGGTCTCGTCAGAGGAGAAGCAAACCTACCAGGCCACTGCAGATTCCACGGCGGCAGCACTGCAGCAGGCACTTGCCAGCCTTGCGCGGGCACGCGTCGACCTGACTCGTACGACCATCCGCTCGCCCGTCAATGGCTATATCACCAATCTGCAAGTCCGGCTCGGTGACTACGCAACCGTGGGCCAGAGTACCATTTCCGTGGTGGACGCGGATTCCTACTGGGTTGACGGTTACTTTCTCGAGACCAGCCTTGGTGCGATTCACCCGGGTGACGAGGCAAAGGTGAAGCTGATGGGCTATCGCAGACTCCTTTATGGCCACGTGGCCAGCATCGCACGCGGTATCACGGTCACCAATGCGCTAAGCGGGCAGTCAGGATTGGCCAATGTCGATCCTATTTTCACCTGGGTCCAGCTCGCGCAGCGCGTGCCGGTCCGCGTTGCGATCGATAGCGTCCCTCGCGGCATAGACCTTGTGGCCGGCGAGACGGCAACTGTGGAAGTCATTCCACGCCAGTGAGCCCGTCCCGCCGCGGTCTTGCGCGGCGCCACCCTGGTCGGACAAGCGGGAGTCAACAAGGCAGGAGGGACACCGAAGCAGCGTCTAGATCAGTGTCTCGGATGCTTGCCGAAGCAACGCCGCCAGTGAGAGCACGGACATCGGCCATGCAAATGGTTGCACCCGCCGAGACCAACGAGGCAACCGCAGCAGATGCAGTGCGCCCCGCAGGCCCCGGCGTAGTGGTGGTCTTCAGTGTGGGCGGCATGCTAGCCGCACGACGGGCCCTGCATCTGCTGTACGTTGCTAACAATAGCCCGGTCGGTCGGCGTCAGCACCAGGTTTTTATGACGCCATGCCTTGGGGCTAATGCCCATCAGATTCCGAAACACCCGGCAATAATGCGCCTGGTCACTAAAACCGATGGCAACTGCGACCTGCGAAAGTGACATCGTTGACAGCAGCA
>JASHVB010000727.1 GCA_030039695.1 Acetobacteraceae bacterium | reverse complement strand
CCAACAGCGGCTTCGGGACGGTTTTTGCGGTTGCCGACGGCACCCCGCTGCCGGTCTGTGACTTCGCGGGTTTCGCGCCCTTCGGCTTCGGCTACAGGCGCTGCCCGGGCGAGCAACTGACGATCGACGTGTTTTGTGATTTTCTGCGCAAGGTCAGGCGCGACAACATCGTGTTCCGAAACCTCAACCTCCCGAATCCGGCAAAAGTACCGGTCGGGCCGTCCGCGGTGATCGACGACGACATCGGTTTTTCCAGATCGGCCTGAGCGAGGTGAGGCGACCGCGCTGCGGCGTCGCGCTGACCCACGGCGGCGCAAAGTATCGTCAACTTAACCGGACGCGGTCGCGTTTGACCTTAGATCGAGCTGCATTGGCATCGCGCCGGGCCTGAACGAGGATTTCGAGCGCAACCCCTTTCTGATCCGCGGCGCGCCAGAGATAGTGGCGCACATTTTGGTAGTCGCGAAACGGAACTGGCTAACAAGAATGCGAAATCCGACCGGCGATAATATCCTTCCAGAACAACACGATCTTCATTGTTGGTCCGCTGCGGGTCTATGATATAGCTGCCATGCACCCGATCCTGCCCCTATGGCACGATGTGTAACGGGATCCGCTTATGGCTGAAGCTCGCACGAATCATGGCGGCCATGCTGTGCATGGCAGGCGGCTTCTGCTCTGCGCCGCGTCGGGCAGTGGCCGGCTCGGCTCGGGATTACTTGAATGCCCCTGTCGGTACCTGGTTCACCTCCTATAACACGAACTACGAGTCATTGGTGACGCCCGAGGACGGACTTAACATCACCGCACCCATCCGCACTAACGTGTTGGTGCAGTCGCTTGTCCTCACGCGCGTCATGGACTTCTGGGGGCGTACGGGGGGTCTCACGGTGGTGCTCCCCTATGTTCGCGTGGCATCGAGCTCGGGGGCCGGTGCGAGCACGATCAGCGGTTTCTCTAACGTCGGCTTTCTCGCGCAGATCAACATGTTTGGCGCACCGGCATTCAGCCGCGCGGACTTCGCGAGCTTTGTGCCGCAGAATTTCTCGAGCTTTCACCTCTACGTCGGGACACCGCTCGGCGACTATGAGCCGAGTCGCTCCCTCAATCCGTCGGACAACCGATGGACCATCCGCCCGCAGGTCCACTATAGCTACACGCCAGACCGCGGCTGGACATGGCTCGAGACCTACGCGACGGTTGCATTCTTTACCCCCAATAATGCATTCGAGGCCGGCGGCGCCAGCCGTCTGACGCAGCAGCCGCTGTTCATCCTGGAGGGCCACGCGAGCCGAAACGTCACTCCCCGCCTCTGGCTGTCGGCCGACGCCTATTATGATGTCGGCGGTGAGACGAGCATCGATGGCACGCCGCAGCGCAACGCCGCCGCCACGCTCCGCCTCGGCGCCGGCCTGGGCGCTCGGCTGTGGAAAGGGGGCGATATCATACTGAATGCCGAGGCCGTGGTCGCGAAACCGGGAGGTGAGCCGAATGCCGCGGGCGTCCGGCTTACCCTGCGGCAGTCCTGGTGAATGGCCTTGTCACGCTAACCGAGTTCGGCAGCATGGCCGGAATCGGGCGAGACTGGCGATATGAAGCCACAACCCGACCCGTCCTACCGCCATCGGTTCCCCGGCCGATATCATCAGACACGCCCCTGATTATACTACGCCGTCAGCCTCAGTCTTATAGGGCAATCGCAAGCACTTGTTTTGTCTGATCTCGCAGACCCATCCATTACTCCAACCCGACAGACCTCTTCTTCTAGCCGGATTCTTTCACGTCGCACAAAAGGAGGCGGGCCATGAGAGGGCTTTGTGCTCGGCCGGACTGATTGTAGGAGCTTCAACGTCAAACCAGACGGCACCGAGGTCTACTGCGTGATCAGCCAGTGGGAGCCGGGTTTGACCGTCAAATCAAGGTCAGCGACCGACGATCTCACAGTGGTCCGCGAGGCCCTTGCGCATTTTCATCCCAATGCGTGCGCGGGCGCTGGATGCGTGCCCCGCCGTGCACAAATGAAGAGGTTGTTTGGGACGTGGCGCAATACATTGGGACGCTCGGCCAAACTCCGCGCCGGCAGGGCTGCTATACTGGAGTCTACGCCGCAGGACTTAGCAGTCGTGATCGGCGCCAGGGCTCCAATTGGCTCTACTTATCCTCATTACGACTTGCACCAGCTTCACGGACGTGACCAGGGACGTAGTGTAGCCAGGATGCAGCTGTCATAGCCCAGCTACGAATCGTAGGCGGATGGCGTGCGGCCCGCAAAACTCCACGTTCTCGCTGCGCCTCAGGTCCAGTCCCAGCGCCTACGCTTGTTACCGATATGTCGATGGTTATATAGACGATGGTGCCCGTCGTGATAGGCAAGTGTGGCGCCGGTGGTTGCGGTACCGGAAGCGGAATGGTTGCCAGCCGACAGCCGGCCAGGGGCAATGACAGGACAGCGCCATTATGACTGTCAGAACGAATCCGGACAATCGTGCCTTCAACAAGCAGGGCGATGATATCGGTCGGGAATCTCATGACAGCAAAACTCGTCATAGCAGCCGTGATGTTTACAGTATGGACGCTCCCGTCTGCCGCCCAGGCACCCTGGACCTTGGTAACAGGTGAGGAGAATGCACGCGACAAGGCCGCTCCTCTTGTGGCGAGACCGCCCGACCTGCCTCCCCCTCCAGAGATCGTGTTGCTGCGCCCCGACATCTCGAAGCCGATCCGCAATCCCGTTACCGTTGAGGCGCAGTTTCGCGCCGGCCCTAACAGGGTGATCAACATGGGTAGCTTCAAGGCCACCTACGGATGGCTCGGGATAGACATCACCGGCCGGTTGTTGGAACATGCCACCAGGACTCCGAATGGACTGTCGGCTGAGAACGTGGGGATACCGCTGGGTAGTCACAAGATTACCCTTTCGATTGCCGATACGTCCGGCAAAAGTGCGTCGCTGACTTTTCTGTTTTCAGTTGTCTGATAGGTTGGTCGTGTCGGTACCTGACCACGCCCTTCGTCATGGGAGCGTTGGGATTGCTGCGATGGGGCAAAGTTGCCCTGTAGATTCGACATGGGCACCGTACGCAATTTGCACAACGTTGCCGATTTCACGAGCAATTACATGTCCGCTCCCGCCCGTGCCGCGCTCTCTGGGAGGGGGCCGCTTGAAACATGAAGTGGGGCTGCAACTCAGTGTCGCTGACAAATCACGCAAAGTCCACACAGGATGATCGCTGACGATTGCGAATGTCGGAATCCTGAAGCAGACGCTGGTTGGCCCCGTCTAGCGGGCAGGCTCCCGGCTGCACGGAACTGCCGGAGCCGGCACGCGGCGCTGTGTGCCTGGATGGCTTTGCTGCTGCTAGCGGGGTGCGCCACTCCGGTTCAGGTACAACGCGTCGGCCCCCGTGCAGTACAGCGCGAGTTGACCAGCAACGTCATCTCCACCGGGCGAATCAGCGGCGCGACGGAAATCGTCCTCAGGCGGAATGACCTTTGGAATTTCTACCGCAGCAACCCCGAGGCAGCCATCGCGCTGCTGCATCGCACTGTTGCCGCCGGTGACGCTGGCCCCAATACTTTGTTTGCTCTCGCCGAAATGTGCTTCCGCTATGCCTCGAACAGCGACCAACGGTCGTACTATCTTGCGGCCACCGTCTACGCCTTTGCGTTTCTGTTCCCAGATAACCCCGCTGAACGGCCCGACCGCTTCGACCCCCGCGTCCGGATTGCGAGCGACATTTACAATCGCAGCCTCACCTCGGCGTTCGCGTCCACCAACCGCACACGGGTCGTCTTCAGTTCGGGTACGTTCGCTCTGCCGTTCGGCACTATGGTCATAACGTTCGATTCGGCGACGGCACGCTGGGACAAACTCAGTCTGACGAATTTCACCCCGGCCGATGAGTTGCACGTGATCGGTCTTACGAACCGCTACCGTCAGTTCGGGCTTGGTGCGTCGCTTGCCGCGACTGCTTCCTCTGGCGTCCAGGAGACCGGGTTCCATGTCTCCCCGCATTTGCAAGTTCCGGTGACGGCATTGCTTCGAATCGATTTGACGCCGGAGGGCTTAGGTCGAGGTCACCTTAACGGGCGCATCGATCTTTATCCGGGCTACGACCTTAGCCCCGTCGCCATTCGCGGCCAGTCGGTGCCGCTGGAGTCCAATCCGACTGCAGTATTCGCCTATAGCCTGAGTGACCCACAGATCTGGAAAAGCGAATTCGCGGGCTTCCTCCGTGGCGATTTCTTCGATAGATCCGCCTCGCAGCTAGTCGGCATTCAACCCTATGTGCCAGGTGAAATTCCGGTGGTGTTCATTCATGGGACCGCGTCCAGCGCCGGCCGTTGGGC
>JASHVB010000084.1 GCA_030039695.1 Acetobacteraceae bacterium | reverse complement strand
GCAACAGCATGATTTCGTATGCCTGCTTCGTTCCTGACGAGATCGAGCACCGGCTGTTCGCGCTGGTTGGTACTGCCTCGAACCTGCTGCAGTGAACCATGCTCCTCGTTCGTCATGGCCGACCTTGCGCCGGCCATGACGAGCGCGGCGAGCCGACGCACCGGGGGTACTCGCCTCAATCGACCGGGCAGACGCCTTTTGCATTCGCGCCGGCGTGCTCGCCGGCCACCGGCCCGAGCTTGATCGTCGCGAATGCCGGCTGATCGGACGTGGGGAATGGCTTGCTGCCCGGCGGATAGCAATCCGACGCCAGCAGATATGCCATTACGTTCGCGTCGTCTTGCGGTGAGAGCGATGCCGGCGAGTTGCGCGGCATCAGCTCGAACACGATGTAGCGGATGATCGACAGCGTCCAGCCGTTATGCCGCGCCGTGTCGAGGAAATCGTTGCCGGCGACTGACGGCCCCGCCGTACCTTGCAGATCGGCGCCGTGGCAGGCCACGCATTTGGTGGTAAAGATCTGCTTGCCTTGCACTGCCTGCGCCTTGGTGTAGAGCGGGGGTGGCGCCGGCAGCGACACGTGCGTGATTGGCAAGGCTGGGGCCGCAGACGGTGGATCCCCGGTGGTGGTCTTGCCGCAGTCCCGCGCCACTATCGGCGCCACCACGGTGTGCAGGACGATCATCCCGTCTTGCAGCGACAGGCTGGTGGCGCCCGGATCCTCAGCCAGTGCGTGCGTGCCGACGCTGGCCGGCACCGTCACCCAGGCTAAGTAGCCACCGTGGAGGCCATAGGCGGGCGCGGCGGACGGAACCCGACAGGCATCCTGCTCGCGCGCTCCGGCAGGAACGCCCAGCACCGTGTTCGCCAGCGCGCCCTCCAAGCCACCCAACGCACCGGTCTCGGTCGGTCGGCCCCGTGCGACCTCCAGGTAAGTCAGCGCGCGGGACGTGGCGGTGGCGTATTCCATGAACCCGTCGGCTTCGAGTGCATCGCGCAAATAGCTGACGGCGGCGCGGACGTTGGCCTCAGCGCTGTGCAGCGGTACCACCCAGACCGGCGTCGCCGAGCGGTCGAGCAGTGAGTCGATGTGGCCGAGTGCTCCTGACGGATCACCGCGACTACCCGCATCAGCGCGATAACCATCGCCGCCGGCGCCGGCCAGCGCGTTGATCGCGCGCTGTGCGGCGCGATGATAGGCCTGCGGCCCGACCGCATAGCTGGCGTCGGCGTGCACCAGTTCGGTGATCGCGGCTTCGACGTCAGTCAGCGCGGCAACCGCCTGCTGATGATCATCGGTTGTTGCCGCGCGTGACGCCGGTGCGACGAGGAACGCGAGGCAACCGGCCAGCAGAACAGCCGCCGGCCCGATTCGACAGGCCGGCGGTTGGAAGCTCAGGAAGAAACGGCGCATACGGTGGACTTATTGCACCGTGAAGACAGTGACGAAGTTCTTCATATCGGGCGGATTGGGTAGTTCAGGGATTTTCGCATTGCCCGCTTGGCCGGATGCGACGACGATGTATTCCTTGCCGTCCGCTTCGTACGCCTCGGTGGGAGCCTGGATATAGGCGCCGGTATCATAGCTCCACAGGATCCGACCGGTCCTGGCGTCGAACGCGTTCTCGGTGCCACCGAGATTGCCGGAGAACACGAGACCGGATGCGGTCACCAGTGCACCGCCATAGTTCGGCAGGTCGAAGTGGTGACGCCAGTCGAATACACCGGTGTCAGCATTGATCGCATTCATCTGTCCCGTGTCCGGGCCGACGAGTTTCGGGAAGGTGCCCCCCAGGTAGAACTCTCCGGCGATATAGACTGCGTCCTTGGTCGCTTTCCATTGGCCGCATTCGTTCTGACTCGGCACGTAGAAGTCGTTCGTCGCAGGGTCGAATGCGCCGCCCTGATACTCAATGCCGCCCAGCGTATTGGGGCAGGCGATGTTGCCCTCGAGGCTTGGCGCTTGGTCGACCCCTTTCTGGAAGCTGGTGACAGTGTGGTCCAACAGCTTCCCGCTCGCGGCATCGAGGATCCAGAAATTGCCTGCCTTGTCGCCGGCCGCGACGAGTTGGCGACTGCTGCCATCCACCTTGCCGGTGAACAAGACCGGCTGGAACGCCGGATCCCAGTCATGCGTATCGTTCGCGATGAACTGGTGGTACCATTTCAGCTGCGGCTTGGGCCCGGAAATATCCAGCGCCACCATCGAATCCGAATAGAGGTTCGCGCCCTTGCGCACCGATCCGAGGAAGTCCGGACTCGGGTTCCCAAGGTCAAGATACATGGTGCTGGTAGCGGGATCGATCGTCACGCCGGTCCAGGTCGCCGCACCGCCGCGCTTCCAGGAATCGCCGCTCCACGTGTCGTGTCCCGGCTGGCCGGGACCAGGCACGGTGTCCCAGCGCCAGATCACATCGCCAGTCTTGGGATCGTAGGCCGAGATGTTGCCATTGCCGCCCCAGTCGCCGTCCGACACGCCAAGCAGCAGCATGTCCCGATTGGTGTGCGGATCGTGGTACGGCACCGGCGCCATCGTGTAGAACGAATTGGCGGTGTCATCGACCGTTACCTTGTCCCAGACTTTCTTGCCGGTCTCCGCATCGAGCGCGATCAGGTGGCCGTCCAGGGTCGCGATGTAGACGTTGCCATTCAGCAGCGCGATGCCGCGATTGGCCGCGAATGAGATGACATGCGGACTATCGGTGAACGACCATTTCAGCTTGCCGGTGGCCGCGTCCAGCGCATAGATGTGGTCGTGCGCCGTGGTAATGTACATCGTGCCGTTGTAGACAATGGGTGACACTTCCATCGGCCCAGTGTCATCGACGACGAATTTCCACGCCCGCCGCAGGTGGCGCACATTGTCCGGATCGATCTGTGTTGCAGGGGTGTAGTGGTTCCCCGAATAGCTTTTCGCCGGCAGAATCCAGTTGGCCGGATCGGCAGCCGCATCGGCGAATTCCTGAGGCGTGGGCGTAAGGTTCGCCCGTGCGCTTGCGCCGAGGCCGATCGCCATGACGAGTCCCATGGCGGTTGACGGGACCAGGGCGGCACCACTCTTCAACCAGTCGCGCATTGTCATGGCTGCTCACGCTCCTCCGTATTATTGGTTGATTTGAACGGTCATTCTCGCCGTCATCGCACCGAGGGGAAGATATAAGTCCTCACGTGCGGCATGTCATCGCGTCACGATGTCGCGAGTACTAATTTTATTGACGAATGCGCAACGTCAAATTATCGTTTGATAATCGTTCAACTTAACAATGTGCAATAATACGGCGTGACGCCGTCGGCCGGCGTGCACAGCAACAACGCGGGCTCAGGCGGCCTCGGGCACGAAAGCGCCCGGCGGAATCAGGCCCGGCGCCACGTATGCGTGATGCAACGCGTCCAGCATGGCCCATAAAATGTCGCACTTCGTGCGCAGCACGGCCTGCACCGCTGCCTGTTGCTCCGGCGTGCGGGCATGTTCTTTCACGTAAGCAAGCGCGAACTCGGCGTCCTGCGGCGCCTGGTCCAGGCGCGGTGTGAAATAGCCGAGTGTGTCGGCGGTGATGAAATTATAATTCGCCAGCATGCCGCCCACGCGTTCGGCAATGATCGTCGGGGAAAACAGCTCGGTCAGGCACGACGCGATGCCTTCGAGGATCGAGCGGTCGCGCACGATATCGACATAGGCATCGACTGCAAACCGCGTGATCGGCAGCAGACCGGCCGTGGAAATAACGTAGTCGCGGTCCAGACCCAATCCATCGGTGAGCTTCAGCCAACGGGCAATGCCGCCAGTGTTGGGCGCGTCACCGTCGTGATCATGCAACCGCTTGCGCCACATCCGACGTAGTTCCGGTGTGGGCAGACGCGCGATCAGCGTGGCATCCTTCATCGGAATGCGGCATTGATAATAGTAGCGATTGAGTGCCCAGGCCTGAAGCTGTCCGCGGTCCAGTTTACCCTGGTACATCAGCTTGTGGAACGGATGGAGCGAGTGATAGCGCTCGGCGCCGATCTGTCGCAGCGCGGCTTCGAGTTCCTGTGGGGACAGCACGCGATCGCTCATGGTTCGATCTCCAACCCATCGTAGGCGACTTCCCAACCCGCGGCGGTGACCTGCGCGTATTCCGGCGAGTCGTTCAGCAGGATCGGGTTGGAGTTGTTGATGTGCAGCAGGATTTTGCGGCGTGCGTCAATCCCGGCAAACGCGGCGAGGGTGCCGTCTGGCCCGCTGACGCTCATATGGCCCATGCGGCGGCCGGTCTTGCTGCCAATGCCGGCGCGGAGCATTTCGTCGTCCGTCCAGAGCGTTCCGTCGAACAGTACGGCGTCCGCTCCGTTGAGGCGCCGCGCCAGTGCATCGGTCATCTGTGCGCAGCCGGGCACGAACATCACCCGGCGGCACCCATCGGTGATTACCGCACCGACGGTTGCCTGGCCTTCGATGATCGGCGGCGGTTCAACCG
>JASHVB010000726.1 GCA_030039695.1 Acetobacteraceae bacterium | reverse complement strand
TTTCGTGCCACCAGGAATTGCTTGTTTACGCAGTTTTCCAGCCGCCCGTCGCGTAGATAACGCACCGCGGTTCGCGAGGCGAAGGTGCGGTTGTCATGCATGCTTTCGGGTGTGTAAAAGGCCGAGTGCGGCGTCAGCACCAGGCGATGACGAATCCAATCTTCATTGCGCTGCCAGGCGGCAATTAGGCGTGCCTGCGGGTTGGCTGGCTCCTGCGGCAGTACATCGAGCCCGGCCGCCAGCACCGTGCGATCCTTCATCGCGTCGTACAACGCGTCGATGTCGACAATCGGTCCGCGCGCCGTGTTGATGAGGATCATCCCGCGTTTCGCCGCGGCAAACGCATCGGCCCCGATCAGATTACGCGTCTCCGCTGTGAGCGGCGCGTGGATGCTTACGAAATCGCACTGGCCCATCAGCTCGGCCAACGTGTCAGCGCGCCGGACGCCAATCGCGAACTGATAACCGTTCGGCTGATATGGATCATAGAACACGACGTCCATATCGAATGCCTTAGCACGGCGTGCCGCTGCGGTACCGATACGACCCATGCCGACAAGGCCATAAGTGCACTCGGACAGTCGACGGCCGAATGGGTTGTGCGCCGGGCGCCAGTTACCTCGGAGATCGGCATGCAGCTCCTGATCATGGTACGCGATGCTCTTGGCCAGCGTCAGCATTAGCGCGATCGCGTGGTCCGCCACCTCGCGCGTGCCGTAATCAGGCGTATTGCAGACCAGGATACCTAAGTTGCCAAAGCGCTCAATGTCGACATCGTCATAACCAACGCCGTATTTCACGAAGATGCGGCACTTGCGCAGCTTGTCGATATATTGCGGCGGACAGGCACCGACGATTGCGTCGGCATTGGCCCATTGCTCGTCCGTCACCTCTGCGAAGCTCCTGCAGAAATCGGTTTCGAATCCCGACCCGACCGCCTCGCGAACAACCGGCACCAGTTCGGCTGCAAGGTTTGGCCAGAGAATGCGCATCGTCATCTTGTTGCCTCGTCCCTTGATGTTGCGCCGCATAGTGCCACCGCGAAGTGGATATGGACATGTGTCATGACCCCGCGACGGATCCAGCGGCCCGCCACCGCGACGTGGTCATGATGGGTTAGCGCGCCGCTCCGCTGGGCGATGGCCCGAGCGCTTGTGCCACTCCCGATACGGCCTTGGCCGGGTTCCTCCTGCGGCCCGAGCCAGCAGGCGGGGCACGTGCGCGCCGGCGGGTCTGCCTCGCTGTCGACCGCGACCGGCCCGCCCCCACGGGGCGAGACTTGGTGCTGCACCACATTTTTTTTGGGTGGGGCTTGAACCCGATTGGGTTTAGATATATCTATGTTTCGCTATATCGAAACCCACTCGGAGATCCCATGTCCCATCGACACCCCCACCTTGGCCGCGACCGGCGATTCGCCCGTCGTGAGCACCGTCCCGACGACGCCTTCCCCGTGCATGGCCGTCGTGGCCATGCCGGCCGCTCCGGCCTCGGCCGCATCTTCGCGCACGGCGATTTGCGCCTGGTCATCCTTCATCTCATCGCCGAAAAGCCGCGGCACGGTTACGAAATTATCAGGGCGATTGAGGACCAGGTTGGCGGGGCCTACAGCCCGAGCCCGGGCGTGATCTACCCGACCCTCACGCATCTTGAAGAGCTCGGCTATGTCACCGTGAGTGCCGGCGATGGCGCCAAGAAGCTGCATGCGATCACCGTCGAAGGCAGAGCCTATCTAGATGCCTACCGTCCGGCAGTGGACGCTCTCCTCGCCCGCATGGAAGAGGCCAGCCGCGTGCATGGCGGCGGACCGCCGCCGCAGATCCTGCGCGCGATGGAGAACCTCAGGCTCGCACTGCGTCTGCGCCTCTCGCGCGGTCCGTTGAGCGATGAGCAAGTGAACACTGTGGCGGCCGCGATCGACGCCGCCGCTGTCGGCGTGGAACGCAGCTGATCCATTGCCGGCATTGGGATCCACACAGTCGCGATCCGTGACGCTTCATTCAAGGGAGAAGCCCATGACCGCTTACGTGAAAACAGAAAATGCGCCGCAGACGCCCAGTGGCCTCAACCACCTCGTCCTCAACGTGCGAGACCTCGAGGAAGCACATCGCTTCTGGACCGAGTACCTCGGATTCAAGCAGGTCGGTACGCTGCACCGGCACGCTGCCGACGGCAAGCTGGGGCCGGCGATGCGTTTCTACAGCGGCGAGCTCGACGGTAAGCTGCACCACCATGATATCGCACTGGTCGAGCAGTCCTCACTGCCAGCTGATCGTCAGGCCAGCGGACAAGCGCTGAACCATGTTGCCATCACCTATCCGACCCGTCAGACGTGGCAGAAACAGATCGAGTTCCTGACTGCCCACGGCCTGAGACTGTATGGTCGCGTTGCGCGCGGTGTCACCCACAGCGTTCGTCTTACCGATCCCGATGGCAACGAGATAGAGCTGGTTCACGAGCTGCCACGCGAACAATGGGAAGCTGATATCGAGGGGGCATTGAACAGAACGGACGAACGAACGTTTGGTAACTAACCGAAACCGCACACGCTTTGTCGCGTTGCCGCAAACGATGAGACTGATAAATCGTGGAAAGTCAGCGCGTGCCAATTGCCCTGATCGTGAGATGCTGCCGTTAGTTGGAGAACTTTCCTGGCATTGATGCTGCAAATGTGAGGCTACGGGTTCGTGTACGTTGCCACACGGTCAGACGTCGATGCCCAACTAATGCACCGAGGACGAGCTCGCCAGCCCCACCCACGGAGGGTGTCACGTTTTGCGGTAACGCTGAGATTTGCGGGGGTAAAAGTGTCTCGCATTAAACGGAAGCAAACGGGCGAACCGGTTTTTCCCCATGTGGCCATAGGGAGCCACCGCAATACTCGCGACCCTAACTCCGCATTTCCATCATCCGCTCCGTCGGCATCATATTGTAGTTCATATGCGCCATGATCCACAACGATCCGACCATCACCAGTGCGACAATTAGTACCCCGAACGCCAGGGCAAGCACGTTGTTGGTGTTATCGGGCCCGGTGGTGATGTGGATGAAGAAAACCAGATGAACGCCCATTTGTGCGGCCGCCAGCACAAACAAAGCAATCGGGATGCTGGGCTGCCAGACCAGCGACGTACCCGCGATAAAGAACGCCACGACCGTGATCAGCGCCGCCAAACCTAGCCCGACCAGATAGCCGAGCAGACCCCCGACAATCTCGCGGCCCTCGACGCGTTCATCGCCGGGGGAGATGTCGCCGGGGTGTAGGACGGGCTCGATGTCGCTCATACGGCTACCCCCATCAGATAAACCACCGTGAAGATCGCCACCCAGATGATGTCCAGTGTATGCCAGAACAGGCTGAAGCACAGCATGCGGCGCAGAATGTCGGCACGATAGCCCTTGGCAAACACCTGCGCCATCATCGTCAGTAGCCACAGCAGGCCAAGTGTGACGTGCAGCCCGTGGCATCCCACCAGAGTGAAAAAAGCCGACAGAAAGGCGCTTCGGGTCGGCCCCGCGCCTATCGCGATCATCCCGGCGAATTCATGAATCTCCAAGAATAGGAACCCAGCACCAAACGCCGCTGTGACCGCCATGCTGATATAGAACATCGGATTGTTGCGGGCTCTGGCACCGATGCTGGCAATACCGCAGGTGAAGCTGGACAGCAGCAGGAACGCCGTTTCCATCGCTACCACGTGCAGATGGAACACATCCTTCCCGCTTGGGCCGCCGGCGGTCGCATCCGTCAAGACCGCGTAGGTTGCGAAGAAGGCGGAGAACATCACGATGTCGCTGAGCAGAAAAATCCAGAAGCCGAAGCCGACAATGATGCGCTTGGAGACGATGTCCCGTGCCGCGTGCTCTGCCCAATGCAATCGGCCGCCGCGACCGATATTGCGCGGCTCAACCCGCCCGAAGGCTCCCTGCGCGGTGCTCATTCTGCGGGCTGCATCGAAGCGAGTGCCGCGCGCCGGGCGGCCCGGTTTGCGCGGTCGATCCGGGCGACCTCCTCGACCGGAACGCGATATTCGGTCCGATCGCGCCACGCAAAGACGACGAATGTTGCGAAGGCGCCGATGAAGCCGACGATGACCAGCCACCAGATATGCCAGACCAGCGAAAAGCCCATAACGGTCGCAAAGAAGGCGCAGATGAACCCGGTTGGGCTATTCCGCGGCAGTTCGATCTCTTCATACGTGGGCTCGTTGCTGAGCTCACCTTGTAGGGCGCGCTGCTTGACCTCCCAATACGCGTCAGCTCCTTCGATTTGCGGCAGCACGGCGAAGTTGAATGCCGGTGGTGGCGACGAAACGGCCCATTCCAGCGAGCGGCCGTTCCACGGATCACCGGTCACGTCGCGAAGTTGCTCGCGATCGCGGATGCTGACGACAAGCTGGATGATTTGCAGCACGATCGCGGCCAGTATGACGAGCGCGCCGACTCCCGCGACCAGCAGCCAAGGATGCCATGCGGCCACATCATAGTGCTGGAGGCGCCGGGTCATTCCCATCAAGCCCACGACGTAGAGCGGACCGAAGGCCAGATAAAAGCCAATGAACCAGCACCAGAATACCGCTTTGCCGAGCCCCTCGTGCAGGCGGAAGCCGAATGCCTTCGGGAACCAGTACGTGTATCCGGCAAACGCACCGAACAGCACCCCGCCAATGATAACATTGTGGAAATGTGCGACCAGAAACAGGCTATTATGCAGCATGAAATCTGCGGGCGGAACCGCTAGCAGAACACCCGTTAGACCACCCACGATGAACGTAACCATGAAACCGATCGACCACATGAGCGGCGTGGCATAGACGATCCGTCCCCCGTACATCGTAAACAGCCAGTTGTATATCTTCACGCCCGTCGGCACTGCGATGATCATGGAGGCAATGCCGAACACCGCGTTCACGTCGGCGCCCGCGCCCATGGTGAAGAAGTGGTGCAGCCAGACCATGAAGGAGATGACGCATATAGCCATCGTCGCGGCCACCATCGACCGGTAGCCGAACAGAGGTTTGCCCGAGAAGGTCGCCACCACTTCGGAGAACA
>JASHVB010000725.1 GCA_030039695.1 Acetobacteraceae bacterium | reverse complement strand
TCGCCCGCGATAGGTCCGTCTGTTCTGCGACGGCGGCGATGAGATCCATCTTGTTCACTGCGTAGTCCCCTCTCCTCAAGTGACACGCCCGTAACAGAAATCCGGCACGGATCGTCTCCGGCCGGAGCACAGCCCTCGGACACTAAATGCCCGGTTTCCCTTGCGTCAATGAGAGGAAACGGCCCGCCCGGCCTTCCAGGCGGGCCGTTGCATCACGGTTGCATCAGTGTGTTAGCGAAGCCCCTACGGGGTCCACCGGGGCAGGCGGCGGCACCGGAGTTTCCGCCGGCTCCTCCCACTCGATCGCCTCGGGCCGGCGCACCAGCGCCTCGGCGATCACCTCGTCCACGTCGGCCACCGGCACTAATTTCAGGTGCCTCTTCACGTTGTCCGGGATTTCCGCCAGGTCCTTCTCGTTCTCCTTGGGGATGAACACCGTGGTGATTCCGGCCCGCAAAGCAGCCAGCAGCTTCTCCTTCAGCCCGCCGATCGGCAGCACCCGGCCGCGCAACGTGATCTCGCCGGTCATGGCGACGTCGCGCCGCACAGGGATACCGGTCAGCACCGACACCAGCGAGGTGGCCATGGCGACGCCGGCCGACGGACCGTCCTTCGGCGTGGCGCCTTCCGGCACGTGTACGTGAATGTCGCGCTTCTCGAACAACGGCGGCTTAATGCCGAATTTGATCGAGCGGCTGCGCACATAGCTGAGGGCCGCCGATACGCTCTCCTGCATCACGTCGCCCAGCTTGCCGGTCTGCTTGATATTGCCCTTGCCGGGCAGCAGCACCGACTCGATGGTCAGGATCTCGCCGCCGACCTCGGTCCAGGCCAGGCCGGTGACAACGCCGACCATGTCCTCGGCCTCGGTCTCGCCGAAGCGGAACTTCCGGACGCCCGCGTATTTCTCCACGTTCTTCCGGGTGATCGCCACCTTCTTGGTCTGCTTGGTGACGATCTCCTTCACCGATTTGCGGGCCAGGTTGGCGATTTCGCGCTCCAGGTTACGCACGCCGGCTTCGCGTGTGTAGTAGCGGATCAGGTCACGCAGCGCGTCGTCCGAGATGCTCCACTCGTCCTTCTTCAGGCCGTGCGCTTCCGATTGCTTGGCGATCAGGTGTCGCTTGGCGATTTCCACCTTCTCATCCTCGGTGTAGCCGGGGATGCGGATGATCTCCATGCGGTCCATCAGCGGCTGCGGCATACGCAGGCTGTTCGCCGTCGTGACGAACATCACGTCGGACAGGTCGTAATCCACCTCGAGGTAGTGGTCGTTGAACGTGGAGTTCTGCTCCGGGTCCAGCACCTCCAGCAGCGCTGACGACGGATCGCCCCGCCAGTCGGCCCCCAGCTTGTCCACTTCATCGAGCAGAAACAACGGGTTGGAGGTCTTCGCCTTCTTCATGCCCTGGATGATCTTGCCGGGCATCGAGCCGATGTAAGTGCGCCGGTGGCCACGGATTTCAGCCTCGTCCCGCACGCCGCCGAGCGACATGCGCACGAAGTTGCGTCCCGTGGCCCGTGCGATGGACTTACCAAGTGACGTCTTGCCGACGCCGGGTGGTCCCACCAGGCACAGGATCGGCCCGCGCACTTTAGGGCTGCGCGCCTGCACGGCCAGATACTCGATGATCCGCTCCTTCACCTTGTCGAGGCCGTAGTGGTCTGCTTCCAGCACCTTCTCTGCTGCGACCACGTCGTTGCGGATCCTGCTGCGCTTCTTCCAGGGGATGGACAACATCCAGTCGAGGTAGTTGCGCACCACCGTCGCTTCCGCGCTCATCGGGCTCATGGTCTTGAGCTTCTTCAGCTCCTGCATGGCCTTCTCGCGCGCTTCCTTGGAGAAGCGGGTCTTCTTGATGCGGGCTTCGAGTTCGGCGTTCTCGTCCTTGCCGTCCTCGCCCTCGCCGAGCTCTTTCTGGATCGCTTTCAACTGCTCGTTCAGGTAGTACTCGCGCTGCGTCTTCTCCATCTGCCGCTTCACGCGGTTGCGGATGCGCTTTTCGACCTGCAGCACGCCGATCTCGGACTCCATGTGTCCGAAGACCTTTTCCAGCCGCTCGCTGACCTTAGCGATCTCCAGCAGTTCCTGCTTTTCGGCGATCTTCAGGTTCAGGTGGCTGGCGACGGTGTCCGCCAGCTTCGACGGCTCCTCGATCTGGTTCAGTGAAACCAGCACTTCGGGGGCGATCTTCTTGTTGAGCTTGATGTATTGCTCAAACTGCGTCACGACCGTGCGGCCGAGCGCTTCCAGTTCCTTGGCCTCGCCGACCTGGTCGGGCATCGGCGCGGTGAAGGCTTCGAAGTAGTGCTCCGTCTCCTTGAACGCGGCGATCTTCGCGCGCCGGCCACCCTCCACCAGGACCTTCACGGTGCCGTCCGGCAGCTTCAGAAGCTGGAGGATCGTGGAGACGGTGCCGACGCGATAGATGTCATCGGCCGACGGGTCGTCCTGGGACGCATTCTTCTGGGCGACAAGCAGGATCTGCTTGTCGTCCTTCATGACCGCTTCGAGCGCACGGACGGATTTCTCCCGCCCCACGAAGAGCGGCACGATCATGTGGGGGAATACGACGATATCGCGCAGCGGCAGTACGGGCATCAGGTCGCCGCGAACGGGCGGCGCTGATCTTTGGTCCTCGGGACGCCCTGGGCTCTCCGGCCCTGGCCGATCGGACTCAGTCATCATTGACCTCCTTCTGGACAGTCGGCGCAGGATCCGCCCAACCGCGGCACGGATGACGCCTTCCCGGTTTGACGTACCGGTTGATCAAGGCGGCATATCGGCGGCCGAGCCCTACGACGCAAGCCCTTGAAATTTGTGATCGCCGCTCCGTGTATGACGGAACGGAACTGCCCGCGCCTCCCACTCAGGCGGTACTCTCGGCTCGTTCCTTCCCGTACAGATAGAGCGGATTGGCCCGTGACTCCGCAACCTCGCGGTTGATTACGACCTCCTCCACGCCATCCAACGCCGGTAGTTCGAACATGGTGCCAAGCAGGATATTCTCCATGATCGAGCGCAGGCCGCGTGCCCCCGTCTTGCGGGCGATCGCGCGGGTAGCGACGGAGCGTAGCGCGTCTTCGGTAAAAGTTAGTTTCACCCCCTCCATTTCAAACAAACGGCCGTACTGTTTGATCAGCGCGTTCTTCGGCTTGGTCAGGATCTCCATCAGCGCCGCCTCGTCCAGGTCGTCCAGCGTGGCGACCACGGGCAGGCGGCCGATAAATTCGGGAATCAGCCCGAACTTCAGCAGATCCTCCGGCTCCACCTCACGCAGGATGGCGCCGGTGCGACGCTCGTCGGGCGAGCGCACGTCGGCGCCGTAACCGATTCCGGCACCTTTGCCGCGGGCGGAGATGATGCGCTCCAAACCAGAGAAGGCGCCGCCACAGATGAACAGGATGTTGGTGGTGTCGACCTGGAGGAATTCCTGCTGTGGATGCTTGCGCCCGCCCTGCGGCGGCACCGAGGCGATGGTACCCTCCATGATCTTCAGCAGCGCCTGCTGAACGCCCTCACCGGACACGTCGCGGGTAATCGAGGGGTTATCGGATTTGCGGCTGATCTTGTCGACTTCGTCGATATAGACGATGCCGCGCTGGGCCCGCTCGACGTTGTAGTCGGCGGATTGCAGCAGTTTCAGGATAATGTTTTCGACGTCCTCACCCACATAGCCAGCCTCGGTGAGAGTCGTTGCATCCGCCATGGTGAACGGCACGTCCAGAATACGGGCCAGCGTTTGCGCCAGCAGGGTCTTGCCGGAGCCGGTCGGGCCCAGCAGCAGGATGTTGGACTTAGCGATCTCGACGTCGTTGTTTTTCTGGCCGTGGGCGAGACGTTTGTAGTGGTTATGGACCGCGACGGAGAGAACCTTTTTCGCGTAGTCCTGGCCGATGACATAATCGTCCAGGACCTTGCAGATTTCCCGCGGCGTCGGCACGCCATCGCGCGACTTGACGAGATGTGTCTTGTGCTCCTCACGGATGATGTCCATGCAGAGCTCGACACACTCGTCGCAGATGAAGACGGTCGGGCCGGCGATGAGCTTACGCACCTCGTGCTGGGACTTGCCGCAGAACGAGCAGTACAGGGTGTTCTTTGAATCGGGCGACTTGCTCATGCGCACTCCTGCCCCCGGACTCAACCGGGGAACCGACCGTTAACTGTAACCCCCGGGGGCGGGGGGGACAAGCACGGGGATGGCCCCGGCCCAAATTGTGAGAAATGGCAGCGCCGCGGGTCTTTCGTGAGACGGGACGGGGCGGGGCGGGAAAGGGCGCGCGCCTTGAGGACACCCCCTTTTTGACCGAAGGGGGAGCCCGGCCCCCCTCATTCGTGCTCGCCCGCCGTCACCCCCTGGTGGAATCCTCGACCGGCCGTGGACGGTTTTCCACCACCTCGTCGACCAGGCCGAAGTCACGGGCCTCCTCGGCTGACAGGTAGCTGTCGCGCTCCAGCTTGCGCTCGATCGCCTCGATCGGCTGGCCGGTGTGGCGCACGTAGATCTCGTTCAGCCGCTTGCGCAGCGTCAGGATTTCCCGCGCCTGGATCTCGATGTCCGTCGCCTGGCCCTGGGCCCCGCCGGAGGGCTGGTGGACCATGATGCGCGCGTTCGGCAGGGCGAAACGCTTGCCCTGTTCGCCGGCGGTGAGCAGGAGGCTGCCCATTGAGGCAGCCTGGCCGATGCAGACGGTACTGACCGGGCAGCGGATATATTGCATGGTGTCATAAATCGCGAGGCCTGACGACACCACACCGCCCGGGCTGTTGATATAGAAAGAGATCTCCTTTCCCGGATTCTCCGACTCCAGGTACAGAAGCTGCGCGCAAATCAGCGAGCTGACTTGGTCGAACACCGGCCCCGTCAGAAAGATGATCCGCTGCTTCAGCAGCAGCGAATAGATATCGTAGGCGCGCTCCCCCCGGGCGGTCTGCTCCACCACCATCGGCACCAGGTTGTTGTTGTACACCTCGACTGGGTCGGGATCGCGCATTGGGGGTCACCTGCAAGTGGCGGAGGCAGTCATAAATAAGTGTCCGAAGCCCGGAGTCCAGCGCCCTGGTCAAATGGGCGGGACGGTGGACCTGTTCCGCAAGGCCGGAGGGCCGGAGACGGGAAGGACCGAGGGTGAGGAGCCGGGCCTGAACGCAGCCTACCGTGTCGCCTCTGCGGCCACCACGGGCTGTGCCTCCTCGGCCGCCGCGGCGGCGGTCGGCGCTGGCGGGTCTTCGGCCAGCTCCTCCGGCGTCACCGCCTGGTCCGTCACCTTCGCCAACTCGAGCACGAAATCGATCACCTTGTCCTCAAAGATCGGTCCGCGAAGCTGCTCAGCCGCCCGGGGGTACTTGCGGAAGAATTCCATCATCTGCGCCTCCTGGCCGGGATAACGCGCCGCTTCCATCCGCATGGCCCGCGTCATCTCGTCGTCGCCGACGGTGATATTGTTGGCGTGGCCAATCTCGGCCAGCAGCAGCCCCAGCCGCACCCGCCGCTCGGCGATCGCCCGATAGTCGGCTCGCAGCGTCGCTTCGTCCTTATCCTTATCGTCCTCATCCAAGCGGCCTTCCTTCCGCTCGGACTCCACGCGCTGCCAGATCTGGTCGAATTCCTGATCCACCAGTCCTTGCGGCGCCGGGAACTTGGCGTGGTCGGCCAGCGCATCCAAAAGGTGGCGTTTGATGCGCAGGCGGGCGAGCGCATCGAGGTCCGCCTGCATCCGGCGCTGCACCGAGCGCCGCATCTCCGCGAGATCGTCGAACGCCAGCTTTTGAGCGAACGCGTCGTCCAATGCCGGCACGACGAAACGGGACAGCTTCTTCGCCGTCACGTCGAAGGTGGCCGCCTTCCCGGCCAGCTCTTTGTTCCCGTATTCGGCAGGGAAAGTGACATCAATCGTCCGCGTCTCGCCCGACTTCATCCCCTCAAGCTGCTCGGCGAAACCGGGTATGAACCCCCTGCCGCCGATCTCTACCACCGCGTCGGTGCCGGTGCCGTTCGGGAACGGCTCGCCATCCAACTTGCCAACGAAATCAACGGTCAGCGCCTCGCCCGTTGTCGCGCCGCTGCGCCCTTCCAACTCCTCGAGTGGTATCTCCGCCAGCTCGCGGTTGCGCTCGGCAATGGTGGCCATCTGCTTGTCCACCATCTCGGGCGTCGCCTCGGACTTGCGCCGCGTCAACTCGATCTGGCTGAAATCAGGGGCGGCGATGTCCGGTAAAAGTTCGAGTTCGACCTTAAACTCCAGGTCCTGTGCCGTGCCGGCGCTGGTGTCCAGGCTCACGACGTCGATCTTCGGCTGCACCGCCGGCCGGAGCTTGCGTTCCGAGAGCAGGTTCTGCGTGGCCTGGCTGACGGACTCCTCCAGCACCTCGGCTGTGACCGCCGTACCGTAGCGCTGGCGGACCAGCGGCATCGGCACCTTGCCGGGACGAAAGCCGGGAAGCCGCAGCGTCTTGCTCAGATCGGTCAGCCGGGCGACCCGGCGCGATTCAATATCGGAGCCCGGCACGACTACCGTGAAGCCGCGCTTCAGGCCCTCGGACAGCGTCTCGGTCACCTGCATCGGTCAACTCAACTCCTGAAAAACGACGGCACGCCAGATGGAGGCCGCTGGTGCGGGCGGAGGGACTTGAACCCCCACGGCTTGCGCCACCAGAACCTAAATCTGGCGTGTCTGCCAATTCCACCACGCCCGCGCGGGCCCGAGCCCGGTTCCCGCGACCGTGAACCCCCGCATCTACCGCAGCGCGTGGCGGCGGACAAGGCGCGGAACGGAACTTCTGGTGGCTCGGTTTTCGGACGTATTGGATACGGATGACTGAGGAATTCATCCGGTTTACCTGTCAGTTTTATCCCATTAGGATTTTGACCTGTGAGCGTCGCGATGCGATGATTGTCCCCGCTATCCACAGCAGCATTTATGTCGGTTTTCGCATCAATGACTCGTTGGTTGCCCTGTTATCCTCCTCCGTGCGAAGGCGTCGCTCATGGCATCGGTTAGCCGCACCAAGGGAAAGAGCCGCGCGAAAGCCAAGGTGGCGACGTCCAGCACCACGCGGGCCGCGGCCCGGGACTACAGCATCGCGGCGGTTGGTCGCGCACTCGACTTGCTCGAGGCACTCGCCCGGGTGGGCCCGGCGCCGCTTGCCACGCTCGCCGACACCGCCAAGTGCACCCGGACCGCCGGCTTTCGCCTGTTGCGCACGCTGGAGGCACGCGGCTTCGCCATTCAGGACGAAGCACGCGGCATCTGGCGCCTCGGCGCCCGGTGGAGCGTGCTCGGCCGCGCCGCGCAGCAGCAGGGCGCGCTGGCAGCGACCGCGATGCCATTTCTGTCCGCTCTCGGCAAAGCCACGGGCGAGAATGTCTATCTGCGCATGCGGGACGCGATGGAGAGTGAGGTGCTCGCCATCTTCCAGACCGACCCGGGTCTGCGGCTCTATTCCGAAGTCGGCCAGCGTCGCCCGCTGCACGCCGGCCCTAGCCGGCTGCTGCTGGCGCACGCTCCCGAGGCGGTGCAGACCCAGGTCCTTGCCCAGCGGCTGCCGCGCTTCACCCCGGCAACGCGCACGGATGCTGCGTGGATTGCCGCTGACCTGCAGCGCATCCGCGCACGCGGCTACCTGGTGACTGCCGATGAAGTGGTGGCCGGCGTGGTCAGTGTCGCCGCTCCGGTGCGGGATGCATCAGGCCAGGTCGTCGCGGTGTTGTTCATCAGCGCGCCGTCCATGCGCATGCGGCCACCGCGGCCGCGAGCGCTGGTGGCGCAGGTCATGGATGCCGCCGCGAAACTGTCGCAGATGCTGGGCGACAGCAGTGGTATCGCGAAGCCGAAAAGCACGCCAGATCATGTTGCATCGCCCGCGGGGTTGCCGCGTTGGAACGAGAGCCAGGGTGCCGCCGCGGGACCGCATTCAATCTTCCGATAGGGGAGGATCCGCCGGCCTCTTGAGACGGGCTGGGGCGAGCGGTCGTGACGTGCAAGACGTCCCTGCCCCCTGACCTCCCTCTCCAGGGGAAGTCGGTATCCTGTGCCTCGTCGGGTGCTTCGTGTCTCGCGACGACGGCGACACGCGGGTCACCCGATCGCGCTGGTCGATTTCGCGACTTGGCGCAGCACGAACTTCTGGATCTTGCCCGTGGACGTCTTCGGCAGTTCGCGGAACACGAAAGTCTTCGGTACTTTGTAGTGCGCTAAATGCTCGCGGCAGAATGCGCGCAATTCTGCTTCGCCGACGCTGGCCCCGAACTTCAGTTCGACGAAGGCACACGGCGTCTCGCCCCATTTCTCGTCGGGCTGCGCCACCACGGCGGCGCTCAGCACGGCGGGATGGCGGTACAATGCTTCTTCCACTTCAAGCGATGAGATGTTTTCGCCGCCGGAAATGATGATGTCCTTCGACCGGTCGCGTATCTTCACGTAGCCGTCGGGTTGCATGACCGCGAGATCGCCAGTGTGAAACCAGCCGCCCTCGAACGACTTACCCGTGGCCGATGGATTACTGAGATAACCCTTCATGGTGACGTTGCCGCGGAACATGATCTCGCCCATTGTCTCGCCATCCCACGGCACTGGCTGCATCGTCGCGGGATCAAGCACCGTCATCGCCTCCTGCAGCGGCGTGCGCACGCCTTGGCGCCCGTTGCGTTCGGCACGGCGATCAATCGGCATGGACTCCCAATTCGCGTGCTTGGCACAGACTGAAGCGGGGCCATAGGTTTCCGTCAGACCATAGACATGTGTCAGCTCGATGCCGACCTGTTCCGCACCTTCGATAATCGCGGCGGGTGGGGCCGCACCGGCGACCTGGCCAGCGATGGGGTGTGATATCCCTTCGCGCAGTTCGGCCGGTGCGTTGATGAGCATCGCATACACGATTGGCGCGCCGCACATATGGGTCACCCCATTTGCGCGAATGGCATCCCATGCGGCCTTCGCCTCCACCCGGCGCAGGCAGACATTGACACCGGCGCGCTCGGCAACAGTCCAGGGGAAGCACCACCCATTGCAATGGAACATTGGTAAAGTCCAGAGATAGACGGCATGGTGCGGCATGCCCCAATTCAGGATGTTGCTCACCGCGTTCAGATGCGCACCACGGTGGTGATAGACAACGCCCTTAGGATCACCGGTCGTACCAGAGGTGTAGTTCAGCGAGATCGCGTCCCACTCGTCGCCTGGAGGTTGCCAGTCGTAGTTTGGGTCGCCTTCTGTCAGGAATTTTTCGTAAGTGCTCTCGCCGTGCAGGGCGCCATCCTGGTACGCCGGATCATCGATGTCGATGACGATGGGTTTCCGGTCCAGCAATGTCAGAGCCTTTGCGATCGCGGGGGAGAACTCGCGGTCGGTGATCAGCACGCGCGCGCTACCATGCCGGAGCATGAACGCGATTGATTCTGCATCAAGCCGGGTGTTCAACGTGTTTAGCACGGCACCACACATTGGCACGCCGAAATGCGCCTCGTACATCGGCGGCGTGTTGGGCGCCATCACCGCGACCGTGTCGTTGCGGCCGATGCCGCGGCGCGCCAGCGCCGATGCGAGCCGGCGGCAGCGGGCATAAGTCTGCTTCCATGTGTAGCGTTCGTCGCCGTGCACTACGGACAGCCGGTCGGGATAGACGTAGGCCGCGCGCTCGAGGAAAGTCAGTGGTGTCAACGGCGCATAATTTGCGGCATTCCGATCAAGGCCGATATGATAGGCGCTGTTGCCCGACATCACGATCCTCCGCTTTGCGGTCCCTTACAGATTACTCTACCACCCACCGCCCCGGAAACCCGGCAACTGCCAACGCCGGCGGCGCGATCAGTGCCATCGGCCAGGGCTATCGCAGCACGACGAACGCAGTTCGCTGTCGGTCGCATCAGTTTTGTCGACCATCAGGGCAGACCGCGGGGAACGTCGAGGCAGCGTCTAGCGCGGCATCGCCGTGCGTCCTCTGTCGTGCGGTGTACGCCAATCGTCCGCCGCCGCCGATCGCCCAGACGCCGCCGATCGCCCAGACGCCGCCGATCGCCAGACGCCGACGATGACGTCTAGCGCCTCGAACGCGGCGAAGGCTGGCATGCGGGGGCTTCAATTCCGACTCGGATGGGGCCTCGTGGGTGATGGACGCCGTGAACATCACGGTCGGCCGAACCTCGACGGTGACGAGCGTTGTCGTGGCATCGGCTTGCGCCGTCTTGATCGTCCGCGGGATCTGATTGCGGGGGGAACGCTTCATGGCAATTTTCCGCGCGTTGCGCCCTCATTTCTCACTGCACGCGCGGTGCAGCGCGAGCAGGTGCTTGCGCGCGGCGAGGGCGGTGTCCATCTCGATGGCGCGATAACGCTCGACGATCGCCTTGCCGGCGCGCGTCAGCACAGCGCCCCCGCCGCCGCTGCCACCGGCGGCCGTCTCCACCACCGGCGTGCCGAGGTTACGATTCAGGTCCTCGACCAGTTCCCAGGTGCGGCGGTACGACATTCGCAGCGCGCGTCCGGCCGCGGAGATCGAGCCGGAGCGAGCGATTTCCTCCAGCACGGCGACCTTGCCCGGTCCGATCCTCGCACCCGACGCGAGGTCGAGACGTATGCTTAGCCGGTCGCTCTTGCCGGCGGTGTCTGCCGGATCCGGCTTTCGCTTCGCCATCACAGGTTCTCCACGCATCACTATGCGTGGCGGCAACGTGGCCCGTGCCGCGGTGGCTGACAAGCAAGCTCAACCGCGACGCTGCGCCGGCAATTCGTGTTCGCCCCGTACTCCGCGCGCCAACTCATCGAGCGTACGCGGATCAGTCAGGCAGGCCATCCGTTCCTCGCCCGTCATCGCTGCAAGCGCAGCCTCGATAGAGTCGGCCGCCTCCAGCCGTGCGCGTGCGATCGCCAATGCCGAATCGATGGATGTAGGGCCGGTGCGACGTGGCGGTGGCAGCATCCGGCGATGGGCCGCAAGCAGCATCGGATCGTGGAGCAGATGCGCCACCCCGTGCGGTGTCGGGTCGGGTGCACGCGCCAATTCCTGGGCGCGTGTCAGCACCTCCGGCGGCTGCGTCTCTTCCGGCACGCGCAGCAGTCCGGCGCGCCGCAGTGCCGCGCCCGCTCGCGTCTGCGCGGTGATCGCGGCGAGCGGGACTGCCAGTGCGAGGCCCAGCACGACGGGCAGCATCCACAACGCAAGGTGTCTTGAAACCGCCCAGGCGCAGCCGCCGAGCGCGAGGCCCAGCAGCGTGTGCCA
>JASHVB010000724.1 GCA_030039695.1 Acetobacteraceae bacterium | reverse complement strand
ACTGGCTTTACCGTGCTGTCATCATTCCCGGCGGTTCGTGTGTATCTCTCCGAGCAATTTCCGACCGCCCTGCGCGGGCGGGGACATTTCTTCGGCGAGGCCACGGGGCGGATCTTCTCCGGCGTTATCACGCCCTTCATCCTCGAGCCGCGTACGGGATCGCCGGTGTTCTTCTTTGGCTGGATTGCCGTTGTGGTCGCCATCGGCGCGTGCATTCCGCTGGTGTTCGGCAAAGAAACGGTTGGCCAGCTCGAGCTGGTGACCGAGGCCGGGGCCGAAGCAGCGGCTTAACAGCGTCTCCCGGCAGTCATTGCGAGGCGTGCAGCGACGAAGCGATCTTCTGCCGCGGGTTGCTTCGGCGCACTGCGCCTCGCGATGACAACGAACCGGCAGCATGATTCGCGCGGCGATCGTCGGCCTCGGTCGGTCGGGCGAGTATCTCGTCAACGCCGTTGGTAGCCACGACGAGGTGATCCGCCTCACCGCAGCACACACGCGCCGAGCCAGTCGCCAATTTCTGCCGCGAGCGTGGCCTGCGCTGGATCGGCGACTTCGACGTGCTGCTGGCAGACCGCACGCGCGACGCAGTGGCACGCGCCACACCGCACAGCGCGCACGCCGTGCAGGTGATCCGCGCCGCCGTCGCGGGAAAATCCGTGTTCGTGGAGAGGCCCTTCACCCTCAACGTCGCCGACGCACCCAGCACCATCGAAGCGGTAGAGTATGCCGGCGTCGTTCTGGCAGTCGGCTTAAGCCGGCGGTCCCATCCCTCGATGGTGAGGTAGGCCAAACCGTACCGGAACGCCGGCTCGGCACCATCGTCACCACGCGCTCGGAGCAAAGCGCGCTGCACGGACTGCAACTGACGGCGGATGCCTGGCGCTCGATGCCGGCGGAGACGACCGCCGGCGCCATGACCCGGGTCGGCGCGCAGAAGATCGGCGCCATGATCGACCTCCTCGCCCGATTCGCGAGGTGACCTGCCTCACCACGCATCGCGCCGCGCCACTCGGCGGCGACGACACCACCGCTCTCCTGGTAGCCTTTGCGGGTGGCGCGGCCGGGCTGCTGCCATGCTCGTGGTGGCGACGCCGAGCGACCGGATGGCGGTGTACGGCAGGCAGGGGCCCGGCGAGGTGCTCGGCCACCAGATGGGGACGTTCCGCCTGACTCCGTCGGCCGATGCCGGCCAGTTGTCTGCAGCGCCGCCGGAGGTGGCGGAAACGGCGTCGATCAACATATTGACCGCGGAATTGACCGAATTAGCCCGCTGCGTGGCGGGCGGCGCCCGTTTCCGGCGCCGCTGCCGCAGATTCTGCCCGGCGAGGAGGCGTTTGAGGCCGCCCTGCGCGCGGCCGCAACGCGGATGCCGGTAGGGGTTGGCTGAGATCGGCCGCAGCCGTCGGGGTGGAATTATTTTCTCCACGCTGATACAAACATCGTGAAATAGAGAATGATCTGCCACGCAAGTGCCTGGCGAGGGGATAGAGGACATGATTGCCGACAAGGACATGGACCGGGTGGACCGCGAGATCCTGCGGTTGCTGTCAAACGACGCTTCGCTGTCCCTGGCCGACATTGCCGGCAAGGTTGGCCTCACCCCAACGCCCTGCTGGAAGCGCATCCGGCGCATGGAGGAAGCTGGTATCATCGTGCGGCGCGTCGCCATCATCGACCCGGCCAAGATCGGCCTGCCGGTGTCGGTGTTCGTGGAGGTGGAGACCGCAGACCACTCCGGTGAATGGTTGCAACGCTTCGCCGACGTGGTGAAGTCGATGCCGGAGATCGTCGACGCCTGGCGGATGAGCGGCGACGTCGATTACCTGCTGCACGTGGTCGTGCCGGATATCGCCGCCTACGACGAATTCTACCGCAAGCTGATTGGCCAGGTGAAACTACGCAATGTCAGCAGCCGGTTCAGCATGGAGCGGCTGAAGGCAGCGCCGCTGCCGGTGTAGGGTGCGCTCCTGACGGCCCAGGCCGCGTGCGTGATCGCCAGGGCGAGGGCCGCGGCTCCCTCATCCACAATTGCCTCCCCGCCTCACCTCGCGCACCCTGGGCGAAACAACCCCGGAGTTCCGCCCCGATGAACGGCGCCGAAAGCCTCGTGCACACGCTGCTGAAGAGCGGCGTCGATACCTGCTTCTCCAACCCCGGCACCTCGGAGATGCACTACGTTGCCGCACTCGACCGCGTCCCTGGCATGCGCTGCGTCCTCGGCTTGTTCGAGGGTGTGGTGACTGGCGCCGCCGACGGCTACGCGCGCATGGCCGAAAGGCCAGCGGCGACACTGCTGCACTGCGGACCGGGTCTGGCTAACGGTCTCGCGAACCTGCACAACGCGCGGCGCGCCAACACGCCGATCGTCAACATTCCGGGCGATCAGGCAACCTACCACCGGCCGCTCGACGCGCCGCTGACCGCGGATACCGAAGGCTGGGCGCGCGGCGTCTCCGCCTGGGTGCGCACCGCCACGTCGTCGCGCACCGTGGGTGCCGACGCCGCGGCGGCAGTGGCCGCGGCACGCACGTCGCCCGGACAGATCGCCACGCTGATCCTGCCCTCCGACACGTCGTGGGATGAAGGCGGCGAGGTCGCCGAGCCCCTGCCGGTGCCGCCCGCGTCCACCAGCGCACCGAGCCAGATCGACGAAGCGGCGCTGGTGCTTCGCCGCGGCGGCGCCGGGGTCCTTCTGCTGCTCTCTGGCACCGGCCTGTCAGAGCAAGGGCTGCGCTACGCGCACCGCATCGCAGCGCACACCGGCTGCCGGGTAATGGCGGGCGGCTCCAACGCGAAGACCGCGCGTGGCCGGGGCAGGCTGCCGGTGGACCGTGTGCCCTATGTTGTTGACGCAGCGGTGAAGGCACTGAGCGGCACCAAGCACCTGATCATGGCCGGCGCAAAGAAGCCGGTCACGTTCTTCGCCTATCCCGGCAAGGTGCAGACGTCCGTGCCCCCAGACGCCGAGCTGCACGTGCTGGCGCGGCCGGAACAAGACATCATCGATGCGCTTGGCCGCCTTGCTGAGGCGATCGGCGCGCCGAAAATCGCCGAGCCTGACAACGGTGGCCGGCCGGACATTGGCCGCGGTGCGATCACGCCGGAATCGGTTGCCGCTACGCTGGGCGCGCTGATGCCAGAGGGCGCAGTCATCGCCGATGAGTCGGTGACATTTGGCCGCGGCTTCTTTCCGCTGACCAAAGCTGCGCCGCCGCATGACTGGCTGAACGTGACTGGCGGCGCGATCGGGGGCGGCCCGCCGCTGGCCACCGGGGCGGCGATCGGTGCGCCGGGACGGCGCGTGATCAACCTGCAGGCCGACGGCTCCGCGATGTACACCGTGCAGTCGCTCTGGACGCAGGCACGCGAGAAGCTGGACGTGACGACGATCCTGCTGTCCAACCGGAAATACGCGATCCTGCTGGGCGAACTAGCAAATGTCGGCGCCAATCCGGGACGCACGGCGCTGGATATGCTCGATCTGGGAAATCCGGACATCAATTGGGTGCAGATGGCGAATTCGATGGGCGTGGAGGGTGCGCGTGCCGATAACGCGGAGACACTGGCCGATCTGCTGTGCCATTCGCTACGGCGGAGCGGGCCGTTCCTGATCGAACTGCTCACCTGACCACGGACCTGTCATTGCGCGCCTTCGCCGGAGGAGGCGATCGACGGGCAACCGAATGAAACGAGCTCCCGCCGTCATCGCCGCGAACGCCGAAGCCGAGTGGCCAAGCCAGGATCGAGCGTCGGCTCGTCGTCGAACGGTCCCTGGTTCTCCCAGCTCGTTCGACGCGGATGACCGCGTTCAGCATTGCCAGAAGGCCTGGTTGCACGGCAAATCCCCAAGCGGATCGACGTGCTCGACGACGGATACATCGCCTCGCTCCACCGCCACAGGACCAGATTTGTTCCGGGGGCCTGTACGGACGGCACGCGTAAGCCGTGCCGTCCGCGCGATGCCACCGCGGTTACGAAGTCCCAGGACGGCGGCCGCAGTTGCTCGACATCCCGCATGCATTTCCGGGTCGACTTTAGGAACGCGTCGCCCAACAGTTACTAATTCAGCGCGTATTCCACTTCCGGCGTATAGACTGATTGCTCCTTGCCCAGCAGCGAGCTGAACAGCGTGAAATGCTCCACCGTCACGGGCTTGGCGCGGAACAGATTGTTGGCTTGAACAAACGAAGCCAGCTTTCCCTCCACCGCATTGTCCAGCCGTGCCAGTGACACATGGGGCGCGAAGCGGCGACGTTCCGGCTCCAGGCCAATCCGTTGCAGTGCCGTCTCGATCTTGCCTTGCAGCAGGTCGAGCCGCTCGTTGCGCTCCACGCCCACCCACAGCGCGGTGCTACGGCCGGACTTTGCGAACGTGCCGACACCCGCGAGCGTCAGATCGAAGCGGCGCGCCTTCAACGCAGTGAGCGCGTGGTCGATCTCTTCGGCCCGATAAGCCGGCGTTTCGCCGATGAACCGCAGTGTGACGTGGTAGTTCTCGCGCGGCACCCATTTCGCACCCGGAATACCGGCGCCGGACAGCATTGCCAGGCGCTGGCGCAGGTCCCAGGGCAGGTCGATGGCGACGAACAGCCTCATGCCGCGTGCGCCTCCGCGAGGAGCTTATCGACCAGAGGCAGCAGCCGCGAGACCTCGACGCGGACGCCCTTGGCGTTGGGGTGCAGGCCATCGGGCTGAATCAGCCCCGGGACCTCTGCGACGCCCTGCAGGAAGAACGGATCGTAGAGGACTCCCGGCTGGTCCCCGAGTTTATCGAACACGGCGCGGAACTGTCGCTCGTAGTCGGGGCCGAGATTCGGCGGTGCGTACATGCCGCTCAGCAACACCGGGATGTGGCGCGCCCGCAGCCTCTTGAGGATGGCGGTCAGATTGGCCTGCATGTCCTTCGGATCGACGCCGCGCAGGCCGTCATTCGCGCCAAGCTCGACAATCGCGGCGTCCGCCCCGCCGGCCAGATCCCAGTCGAGCCGCGCACGGCCGTCCGCGGTGGTGTCGCCCGAGACAGCGCCGTCGACGATCTGCACGTCATGGCCCTGAGCGTGCAGTGCGTTTTGCAACTGCACCTCGAAGCTTTCGGCGTGCGGAAGGCCGTAGCCGGAGGAAAGGGAGTCGCCGAGGATCAGCACGCGAATCGGGGCGGCACAGACGCGGTGGAGGGGCAGGAGCAGCAGGCCGAGCAGCAACAACAGCATGTGGTGGCGTACCACGCCCGTCACAGCCGCTCCTGTGACGGCCGTCAGCGCCCTCATTGCGGGCCTGAGCAAAGGACGCGCATTGCCGGGTCCGGCCCCGTTCGCGTCAGGATAGGATGGCGACTTCAGAAGAATCCGGCCCTCCCCTTGAGGAACGGGGTCGAGGGACAGCGAAGCATGGACCGCGGTCCAACGCCCCTCCCCCCAGTCCCCTCCCGCGAGTGGAGCTTGGGTTCTCTCGGCGGGTGCCGCCTTTGGCTGCGCACTCGGGTGGGCCCGACCAGGAGAACAGCGGCGGCCCTTATCCCTCGCGGCGAGGACGCCATATGGTGCCGCCATGGATGCCATCCCGCCGCTTCACTCTTCCGCCGACACCGCAACCCCGCTGGTGCGCATGAGGAACCTGCACCTGACCGTGCCGTCCACTGCCGGCCCGGTCAACATCCTGCGCGGTATCGATCTCGACATCGCCGAGGGCGAGGCGGTCGGCCTCGTCGGACCATCCGGATCAGGCAAGACCAGTCTGCTCATGGTGCTGGCCGGCCTGGAACGCGCCACTTCAGGCCGTGTGCACCTCGCCGGCCGGGACGTGACAGCACTCGATGAGGATTCACTCGCCCGCCTGCG
Organism: Acetobacteraceae bacterium; assembly: GCA_030039695.1. The sequence goes on along the minus strand of JASHVB010000724.1, from coordinate 614 downwards.
CCGTAGCCATGTCGGCATCGTCTTCCAAGCCTTCCACCTGATCCCTACTATGACGGCGCTGGAAAACGTCGCGGTGCCGCTGGAACTCGCCGGACGAGCCGACGCCTTTGCTCGCGCGAAAGTCGCACTTGCATCCGTCGGCCTCGCGCATCGCCTGACCCACCTGCCCGGCCAGCTATCAGGCGGCGAGCAACAGCGGGTGGCGCTGGCACGCGCCTTTGCACCAGAGCCGCTGCTGCTGCTGGCCGACGAACCAACAGGCAACCTCGATCACGCCACGGGCACCGCAGTCATGGATCTGCTGTTCGCAATGCGCGCCGCCGCGGGCACCACACTGCTGCTGATCACGCACGACGCCGACCTCGCCGCTCGCTGCGACCGCCGCGTACACTTGGCGGATGGCCGCGTCGCACACTCGGTGACCGCATGATCCTGGCCTTCCGCCTGGCACGCCGCGAATTGCGCGGCGGCGTGCGCGGACTGTCAATCGTGCTGCTATGCCTGGCGCTTGGCGTGGCGGCGATCGCCGCAGTCGGCACGTTGCGAGTGGCGATCAACCGCGGACTGACCGCGGACGGACGGCAGATTCTCGGCGGCGACCTGCAGATCGATGG
>JASHVB010000723.1 GCA_030039695.1 Acetobacteraceae bacterium | reverse complement strand
AAGGGGGATGAAAATGGTAACAGAATCAGCGAGTTCAAGGCTTGCTGCTAACCGATTCTAAAGACTCAATTTGTTGCCGGACGGACACTTAGTATTTCCGGTTCTTGGCGGCGGTATTCGTTGGCACTTTGTAATTGGCGCCGGTTGCGCCATATTCATGTGGCGGATACGAGAGAAATTCGGCGCAGCGGGAACTCTGAGCCACCGGACCGGCGGTGGATGTTTCTGCCGCCGGTTTATCTGTGTGTGAGAGCTGAGCTGCTCGGTCAGGGCAAGGAATACTTCTATACATCGCTAGTCTGTTGTGCCCTGTTCTTGTTCGGCTAGCGCCCCCTCTCGACCAAAAGCGATCGCTTCTGCGGTGGGCTATACGAGCCCCTGAATATCGCGCATTTGTGGTGGTAAAAGCAAATCACCGTTCCCTGAGAAGATGGGAGGGATCTGGCAATTTTAAATGTGGTCGACCGCGACGCTATGCTGTGGGTATCCGATGAACATGGGCGCATATTGGGTCAGGTGAGCTTACGACAAACCCGACCTAGTCGTTCTTGTGATGGTGGGAGACGGTGAGTCAGAGACGGGTCGTCGTCGGTCCAATCGATCATGTGTGCGAGGCCGTGCAGTTGCTGTCGCTTGCGAACTCTCCACAATCCTGCAGCATTTGATCACCTCCTACGAGGGGTGAGGGGACACAAACAGCGTCGCTGTGCGGCGACGCCGCTGTGCGGATTGGCGAGGGGTTCCATTACATGCGGACGTTCGCCACACATCTACACCGCGACATCCCGAACTCAAAGGGCGCGTCCGTCGCATTTCCGACAGAAACTTCGTCTTTTATTTTGAAATTGATGTACTAAACGCCCAGGTCAGAATCCTCGCCGTCTTTTTCGGCATTGCGGACCATCTGAACCAAATAGCAGAGCGCTTTGCTCGCTGACGCTCGAAATCAATGTCGTGGTGCACGATATTCGCGTCTGATACACTTTCGGTGCAAGAGCTAGTCGCATAACTGATTGCAACATCGCCATCGTGTCATGCTGAGCTGGAGCTCGACGATCGTGCCCGGAACAGGCAGATCCTGTAGCCGTCTGGTATACCAACGGTGCCGACGGCTGGCCTGAAGCCCGCAACTCGGGCATTTGGCCTTTCCTGACGCCTCCGCGCTAACGACCCATCTCCGGTCACAGAATTCTGCGTTTACTGGCCGAATGCCGATGCCGGCCCCCCCATCTTGCCTTGATTTCCATCAACACCGAGATCGCGGCGCTCAACCCGTTGGGCAACCCGGCCATTTCACCAGCACGCAAATCGCGACAGAGCCATCAAACGTGAGGCAAAATCAGTTGCAGTCAGGGCCAGAGCCAGACACTTATCATGGTAACCGCTATCATACCATTCGTCTGGAGGCCGACAGGGCCATCCCGCCTGGAGCCAAAACGCGACGAGATCGATCGCGACCTCTCGGCGTTGATGGCGCGTTGGGGTTCGTCCTCTCGCAGGGCCGATACGGTGGCGTCGTGGGCTGGTGGTCGGGGCGCTGTCCTCTTTGCTGCGATGCACCAGGCACAGCCGGCGTGCCTCCGTGCCCATGTCAAACGACGGAATGGCAGGAATCGTGGCGGCAATGAGTCGATTTATGACGTGTTGTCAAAGTCGCGGCATTCATGGATCCGCTTGCTGTGGCGCAGCCATATGCACCGACACGTCGATGCGTACCGTAGGGCCGGCAAGGATCGGCAGCGCCGTCATTCCCCAATCGCCGCGATGCAGGCGGCCGACAGCGTTGATCGACTGGTGTAGCCAAGTCAGTGCCAGCGCGAAGGGCCGGCTCACGCCGTGCATGGCGAGGCGGCCGTTGAGGCCGTCGCCGGTGCATGCGCCGTAGAAGGCGAGGGAGGGATAGCGCGCCGCATCCAGGAAATCCGGCCCAAGTACGCGCTGCAACATGCCCGGCGACGACATGGTGAGGCTTGCCACCTCGACATGTAGTTCAACGCGGCAGTCGGTGTGGTTGGCGGGGTCATAGGTTAGCCAGCCGTGGAAGCGGTGAAACATGCCGTCGAGTGGGAACACTCCTAGCCGGTAGGCACGCATGCCAACCGAACCGGCCTCGGGGCCGAGTGCGATGCGCATTTCAGCGGCGCTCGACCGGCATGGCTGCACGCACGCCGCCACGGCCGCCGTGGTCACACCGATGAGGAGACGGTTTCGCATGGACACCACCAAGGATAGCATCACCGGCAACTGTGCGGAGCGGCGATCTGCGTAAAGCCGCGCTGCGTCTGCAAGCGAGGCCGCCATGCGCGTTTTTTGGGATCCAGTCCAGCTCAGCCACAGACCGCGCTTCTTCCTGCTCCGCGGCCAGGTGAAGCCGCATTTTGAGGTGCCGGCGCGTGCCGAGGCGTTGCTGGCCGCATGCCGGGAATTGCGCCTGGAGATCGCGGCACCACCGCCCGCGGACATCGCCGCACTGCTTGCCGTGCATACGCCCGACTATCTCGATTTCCTGCGTGATGCCGCGGCGGCCTGGTCGGCGCTACCCGACGCCTCGGAGGAGGCTCTGCCGAACACCCATCCCGCGCCGGAAATGCTGGGATCTGGCGGTCGCATGCCGCAGGGCATCCCAGGGCGGGTCGGCTGGTACACCACTGACCTTGCGTGCCCGATCGGTGCCGGCACCTGGGGGGCCGCCGACGCCGCGGCGGCTGGGGCGATTGCCGCGGGTGACGTCGCGGCGGCCGGCGGCAGCGCTTACGCTCTGGCCCGGCCGCCTGGGCACCATGCCTATGCCGCGCGTGCCGGTGGGCATTGCTACCTTAACAACGCGGCCATTTCAGTCGAGCGGCTGCGGGCGAAAGGCGCGTCACGGGTTGCCGTGCTCGACATCGACAGCCACCACGGCAACGGCACGCAGGGGGTGTTCTGGCATCGTGCGGATGTCTTGTTTGTCTCCGTGCATGGCGATCCGAACCGTTATTACCCGTGGTACACCGGCCATGCAGACGAACGCGGCGCCGGCGCCGGCGAGGGATTCAACGTGAACCTGCCCCTGCCATTCGGTACTGGCGACGAAGGTTGGCTGGCGGCGATCCGCACCGGCACCCAAGCGATCCGCCATTTCGGTGCCGAAGCGTTGGTAGTGTCGCTCGGCTTCGACGCCTCGCGCGACGAGCCGCTGAACGCACTAGCGGTGACCACGGAAGGCTTCGCGCGCGCTGGCGCCGACATTGGTACGCTGCGTCTGCCGACCGCTATCGTGCAAGAAGGCGGCTATAATCTCTCGGTCATTGGCACGCTGCTGACGCGCTTCATGAGCGGTTTTTGTACTACATCCACCGCAGCAGCGTGATACATTGCAACTTGGATAGTGCCGGGCGTCGCATGCGCGCTCTGCCGCGACGGCGCAAGCAGACCGTCCTGTGTGCGACCATCCGTTAGTGGATCATGACCAACTTTTGATCGAGGCTCAGATCGCCGAACTGCCAGAGCTGGCATTGCACAAACAACCGCTCGCTTGCTCGGCTACCGCCGCCAATTTCACTGTTGCTCCGCGTCGTGAAACCAAGCTCCCAATCACGCGGAATTCCCTGAAGGTCCCTTCGCAAGATCACTTGTGAGCATGCGGCAGGGCGCGCTAACCGGGATGACGATGGATGTGTCTCGCGTCAGCAATTTCCCATACTGGTGATGGCTGTTAGTGGAAACTGAATCGCCTCATTCATGTCGCCGCGAGTCCGCCAACACACTCGTGGTTCCGTCATCCTTGGGGAAGCGAGGACCTATGATGCCTCGATCCCCGCGTCTGCCGATGATGAATGTGCCACTGCTCTGTGAGTCCGTGTACTACGAGGTCCAGCGGGCCGGTTGCCAGGCCCATCCGCTCGGGGTCTGCGCCCAGTAGCCTGGCTGGAACAGAGGTCCGTGGCCGGTTGCGGGTACGTATTCGCCAGGCTGCCAGACGTAGCCGCTGCCGCTCCAGTTCCAGTGGCCTGGCTGCCACTGCAGCTGCTCGCCGCTGACGGGAGGATTGGGCATGGCCTCGGTCAGTGGAGCAGGGACCGGCGGCGGGGTAAACGTCGCGGTTTCAGTTGCGGTGGTAGCGCAAGCTGCGACCATAGCGGTGGCGAATAGAGCGACGAGGATGCGGTGCATCATCTGACCTCAAGCCTGGTTGATCCATCACGGGTGGCAAAGAAATGGCCGTACGGGACGCCAGTGTCCATGCCTTCCGCTTCACAAACCTCACCTGGGGTGAGGCTATCACGTTCCGCACGCATCTAGCAGGTAACAAAGCGCTCGTGACTCTCCGGGTCGCTATGCCCCCAGCGGCGGCTGGTTGAGGTGCCCAAGTTCTCCTGTCCCGGAGGCGATCTCGATCCGACCCGGTACGTGGCGAGCCTGGTACAAACCGAAACGGCTGCCGCATCCGCGGGCGGTGCATGAGCTACGCCGCCGCGCCTCCCGGACGGTGGTGGCGTGGCGCCTGACAACGCTAATCGTGTCGGGCACCTTGTACGGAATCGACTGCAAATCTGCCATCGTCGACCTCACACTTTCATAAGCGCTGATCTGGCGAATGTCCTGCTCAATCCGGCGCCTCTCTTCAATTTCAACAAGCCGGCTCGGATTCGCCGCCTTGAGCTGCCCCTGGCTTGGCAGCGCCAGCGTCGTCGGCAGCAGGACCAACAGCGCGATGGTGGTGGGCAGTAATGGGAGCGCGGTGACAACATTGACCGCGGCGTTAAGTCGGCAGACCGGCTCCCAAAGTATCGCCGCACCGAGAAGGCGTGTGGTGCCGCAGACAAGAATGAAAATCATGAACGAGATGAAGATGGTCTGAAAAGGCAGGCCCTTGCGCTTGATTGCCAAGTGAGTAACCACGGCAGACATGAAGTATTTTGGAAATGCGACCAATCCATCGGATATGACCTGCGGCGAGATCAGACTCGGCTCCCAAGCGGGACAGAGGCCATGCGGCAGGAAATCTTGGAGGTTCAGATCCCGGCCAGCCAGGCAAGCATGGAGGCCGCTCCCGTGCCCTGAAGCGCGGCGCGGCGTGGGCCTTGTTCCTTCTTCGTGCAGTCAGTCTCGGCAGTTCTTGTAAAGCCGCGGTTCGCCGCTGATTGGGCGAAAGAACAATGCGATCCAGCAAGGACCAAGCAACGCCTCGGGTGGAGTTACGTTCGCTGGTCATCTCGGCGCAACGAAGCTGGCACGCTGCGTGCCGCTACGCGCAACAATGTGCCGCGCAAAGGTATGTGCAGGTGTGCAATTCCTTTTCAGGATTGTTGTCCGCGAATTGTCTGCCGAGTTGCGAACGGTGTGTGTCACGGGGCGGTGTGCGCCTCCACCCCCCAAGTGAGGCCGCAAGTTATGCAGACAGCAGCACAGTCACCACTGCCTGTGCCGCAATGCCTTCGCCGCGGCCGGTAAAGCCGAGCTTCTCCGTCGTCGTTGCCTTTACCGAAATGCGTGCCGCCTCAACCCCGAGCAACGACGCGAGACGCGCGCGCATGGTGTCCGCATACGGGGCGATTTTCGGGCGCTCGCAGATAAGCGTGATGTCCGCATTCACCAGCCGGCCGCCGCGCGCGGCAATGCGGCCGGCGGCATGCGTCAGGAAGCGGGTACTGTCGGCGTCTTTCCATGCGGCCTCGCTGGGCGGGAAGTGGCGCCCGATGTCGCCCTCGGCCAGCGCGCCGTAGATCGCGTCGCACAACGCGTGGATGCCGACATCAGCGTCGGAGTGACCGACCAGACCCTTGTCGTGAGGTACGGCGACGCCACACAGCATCAGCCTACGGCCTGCCTCCAGCACATGCACGTCGAAGCCGGTGCCGACATGCGGGATCATCGCGGCATTCATGGCGCGCTCCAAGCGGGCAAGATCATCCGGGTAGGTCAGCTTGATGTTATCTTCGTGCCCCGGAACGAGTGCGACTGCTTGGTCGATCGCTTCGAGCAGCGACGCGTCGTCGGTGGCGCCGGCAGTACCGGCTCGATGGGCGGCAAGGAGCACGGGGAAGCGGAACGCCTGCGGCGTCTGCGCGCGGTAGAGGCCCTCGCGTGAAACGGTCCGATCTATGACGCCGGACGTGACGCGCTTCAGCGTGTCGGCGACAGGCTGGGCGGGGATCGCACCGGGGTGGCGCGTAAGCGCGGCGAGCAGGGAGGGGACTGTGCCCGATGGAATCAAGGGGCGCGCAGCGTCATGCACCAACACGATGTCAGGCAGGTGCGGCACCAATGCCTCCAGTCCGACGCGGACGCTGTCCTGGCGCGTCATGCCGCCGGGGACGGTGGGGAGGTGGTCGATACCGGAGAGCGCGGCGTCGATCGCCCCGGGGTCGCCGACCGGCTGCAGCAGGTCGGCGTGAGCCGTCAGGGTTTCCGCGGCATGGCGAATCACTGGCTTGCCCGCGAGCGGCAGGAACTGCTTCGGCGTCTCGGTGCCGAAGCGGCGGCCCGTGCCGGCGGCGACTAGGATGGCGGCAATACGCATGTCGCGCACATGGACGGGGAGGCGAGGCGACGTCAATCCGGGACAACAGACGAGATTGGGCCGTGCGGGGCGTGAACACCGCTGGCCGCGTGCGGTTCGGTCGGAACTTTTTTGCCACCGAGCTTCGCGCAAGCCAGCCGGGAAGCCGCGCCTCAGCTCGCCGAACCCGATTCCTGAATCGTCCGCCACACGCGCTCCGGCGTTGCAGGCATTGCCACATGCTTCACGCCGAGGTCCGCCAGCGCGTCGACAATTGCATTGATCGCGACGGCGAGCGCCGGAGTGGTGCCACCCTCGCCACCGGAGCGTACGCCGAGCGGGTT